>NZ_KB850178.1:468055-641894 GCF_000369745.1 Acinetobacter sp. CIP 64.7
CATCAGCATAAAAAAAGCCCCGTCTTTCGATCAGGGCTTTTTTAGAATCTGGAGCGGGAAAGGAGACTCGAACTCCCGACCCCAACCTTGGCAAGAGTCACCGACATAAAATACACTAAATAACATAATTGGTATTTTAATAAACTCTATATATAACAGTTATATAGAGTTTTTATTTTGTGTGGTGTAATTTAAGGTAGGGTGGGGTACTTTGATTTTTGGTCACTAATTTATTGTGATAATCAACAATAATAACCAACATACACATGCTTAATCTAAAGGTGTTTTACTGACTGGTATAATTTTATAATGAGAGGGGGTGTTGCCTGGGGCTACGGTTTCTGTTTTGCCTTTTGGCGTAAGACGTACAAATATAAGCTTTCTACTTTTTCACGTGCCCATGGTGTGGTACGCAAGAATCGCAATGATGATTTAACACTTGGGTCTATGCAAAAACATCTAATTTCAATTTTACGACTTAAACCTTCAAAGCCACCGTAGTAATCCAATAATTCATCCAAAATGTCAGCAAGTTTTTTGCCGTGTAAAGGGTCATTGGAGGTGTTCATAATAGATCAATCGTATTTTGGGTGGCCATTATTATAACCTGGGCTAGTTGGAAAACTATAGTCAAATCATTATAAAACCAATACAATGGTGCAATGAGTTATTCAGAACATTTTAGACGTAAAATTTTAGCTAAACTTGAGGAAGGTTATTCTATTCGAGCGGTAGCTGCACAATTTGAAATTAATAAAAATACCATTGTTGAATGGAAGAAACGTATAGAGATTAAAAAAACTCGTGTACGTAAACCTTCTAAAATTAACGATGATGCTTTACGTGAAGATGTTGAAAAGTATCCTGATGCTTATCAATATGAACGTGCTGCACGTTTTAATTGTGGTGTTTCATCTATTGGTGCTGCATTAAAGCGCTTAAATATTACAGTTAAAAAAAGACGTTAAGCCATCCTAAAGCAGATACAAAGCTTAGGGATAAATTTATTCAGCAAGTGAATGAATTAGAAAAAACCCACCCGATTATTTATCTGGATGAAAGTGGTTTTAAGTCACATGATTACAGACCTCATGGCTACTCACGAAAAGGAGTACCCTGTTTAGGGCAATATAATTGGCAATTAAAGAATCAGACCAATGCCATTGGAGCAATCCATAAAGGGTATTTATTTTCAGTAGGTTTATTTGACTGCAAAATCAATTCAGATGTTTTTCATTTTTGGATTGAGCAATTCCTCATACCAGCATTACCTGAAAATAGTGTAGTGGTTATGGATAATGCAGCATTTCATAAAAGAGCAGATATTCTGGAGTTATTGGAACAACAAGGGCATAAAATTCTTTGGCTTCCTGCATACAGCCCTGATTTAAATCCTATAGAACAGATGTGGGCATGGGTTAAACGTAAGCGTAAAGAATGGTTGATCGACTCAGTCGATGAATTATTTCGAGTTTTTTTCGAATCCTGTATGGATAATAAAGTAGTTTGACTATATGCGGTACCAACTGGATGCCGAATTCTTCTTTCAGGGTTGAAGTCGTGCGATCGAGCACTTTGCTCAGTCCGCCACAGGCAATGGTGAGAAAGATAAAAAAATGTGCAATATTCAAAGAATTCTTCATGCTTCGTATGGTTTGAACCAGCTTTTTCGCCAGTACCAGAAAGACAAAAATAATGCCGAGCAATAAAATAAATCCGAGCAGCTTATCCATGAGCGGAATTTCAGCACTGCGATAGAAATTAGTTTTGATAAAACTCATTTCAAACACCTGCTTATGGAAATCCATTTCCCGTAATCCCAACAATGTCGCTGCTATAGCCGTAAACACTCGGGTATTAGGTTTGATTTCAACATTAAGCAAACACAGCACTGCCAGCAAGTACCATAACCATGGACTCATGACTTCAAAAGCGCCTGATTCACTAAATAAATACTGAGTTACCGAAGCTGGTGCATTCAGGGCAGTATGAATACAAATACCCAGATAAAGCGCAATCAGCAAAAAACTAATAAACAGGATATGGGCGGCTTTGGAAAAGGACATGATTAAAAACAGGAGAAAAAGCAAACCGGGATTTTATCACTTTTCATGCAAATGAAATACTCTAGTTTCGACTGTAGAGTATTTTTAAAATTTTTGCATAAAAAAACGCCCTTGGACAAAACAGTAAAGCATTGCTTTCACTGCTTGCACAAGAGCGTATTTTGAACCCGATTCAGAAATTAGATTTTAGAAACCAATTCTGGAATTACAGTGTTCAGGTCACCGACTAACCAGTAGTCAGCGACTGCATTGATTGGCGCTTCTTCATCTTTGTTGATCGCAACGATCACTTTAGATTCTTTCATACCAGCCAAATGCTGAATCGCACCAGAGATACCGACTGCGATGTACAGATCAGGCGCAACGATTTTACCAGTTTGACCCACTTGCATATCGTTTGGTACGAAGCCAGCATCTACCGCAGCACGTGATGCACCTTGAGCAGCACCAAGCTTGTCGGCCAATGGATCAAGGATCTTGTGATAGTTCTCACCAGAACCTACACCACGACCACCAGAAACCACAATACGCGCAGCTGTCAGTTCAGGACGTTCAGATTTTACGATTTCTTCGTTGATAAACTTAGAAATACCCGCATCACCCGTAGACGCAGCAGCTTCAACAGCAGCAGAACCGCCCTCAGCAGCTACAGCATCAAATGCTGTACCACGAACAGTCGCCAATACGATGTTTTCGCCTGATTCTACAGTTGCAATTGCGTTACCTGCATAGATCGGACGTTTGAAAGTCTTAGGACCATCTACCGCAATGATGTCAGTGATCATGCTTACGTCAAGAAGCGCAGCTGCACGTGGTAAAATGTTTTTACCAGTTGTTGTAGAAGCAGCAAGGATATGTGTATAGCCTTTACCTAATTCAGCAACAAGTTTAGCCACGTTTTCAGCCAATTGGTTTGCATAAGCAGCGTCATCAGCAAGCAATACTTTGCTTACGCCCGCAACTTTAGCCGCTTGGTCAGCAACTGCCTGAGCGCCAGAACCAGCAACCAATACAGTGATATCACCACCGATTTTTTGCGCTGCAGCAACAACGTTTAAAGTAGCAGCGTTTAATGCTTTGTTGTCGTGCTCAGCGATAACTAAAATACTCATGATTTTTATCCTTCTGTATTAGATCACTTTCGCTTCGTTTTTCAATTTTTCTACAAGTTCATCTACAGACTTCACTTGTACGCCAGCTTTACGCTCTGCAGGTGATTCAACTTTCACTGTTTTCAGTTTAGTTGCAGGGTTTACACCGAAATCTGCAGGTGACTTGGTATCAAGCGGTTTTTTACGCGCTTTCATGATGTTTGGAAGTGCCGCATAACGAGGCTCGTTCAAACGCAAGTCCGTGGTAATGATTGCTGGAAGTTTCAGCTCAACAGTTTGTAAACCGCCGTCTACTTCACGTGTTACTTGTACTTTATCGCCATCTACTTTTACTTCAGAAGCGAATGTACCTTGACCTGCACCCATTAGAGCGCCAAGCATCTGACCAACCTGATTCGAGTCATCATCAATTGCTTGCTTACCCAGAAGGATCAATTGTGGTTGTTCAGCGTCAACAACGCCTTTCAGAATTTTAGCGATTTCCAGCGCACCCAGTTGGCTGTCATCAGCTTCAACCAGAATACCGCGGTCAGCACCAAGCGCCATTGCAGAACGGATCTGTTCTTGGGCTTCTTTAGGACCAATAGAAACAACAATGATTTCTGAAACAGTTCCTTTTTCTTTTAAACGAACCGCTTCTTCCACTGCGATTTCACAGAATGGATTAATTGACATTTTAACGTTAGTTAAGTCAACACCACTGTTGTCCGGTTTAACACGAACTTTAACGTTGGCATCAACCACACGTTTTACAGCAACAAGAGCCTTCATGTAATCCTCGGCTGTTTTAGCAAATGTAAATGTTGAGAAAAGTTAGTGTAACTCTTCACTTAAATTTTTTTAGGTGCCCTATCTTGCAATGTGTACGGCATTTCGGTCAAGTCACAATTCAACAAAGAGCTGTAAAAATGCGTAATTTTCCCTGAACGATGCGTTCACAATTAATTGTTATCGTTTTATTACAATGAAATGTATCAATATTTACTTAAAATTTAACCATTGATTTATATTATTTTTTTATCTGATTAATCACATCAATAGTTCTGATTAAAAAGCTGTACGCAAAATAAAATGAAAGTAGTTGGCAGCAAAACTGGCAGGATGAACCCACAATCATATTTGTCATTTTAGACAGAAATCTTCTTTGAAACGGATTTGGCCCACTAAAAAGACCAATTGACTGAATAAGCAACCCGCTCACTTATAGATATGCTGGAAAAGTCATCTCTTTTTCAAATGCTTTTAACCATAAAAAAAGCATACTGTGAAAAGTATGCTTTTTTGAATCGGGCTTAATTGATGATGAGCCAGCTTGCTGCAAGCGCCAATAAACCACCAGAACTTCCATCTACCCATTTTTGTTTACGTTCATCAATCTGGGTTTTCTGGCTGATTTTACTGAACAAAATACTTAAGCCACAATACACCACAAAAATCAGACCAATAAAAATAAAGGACAGAATCAAACCTTGACTGACAGTATTGGCCGATTTATCAATAAACTGCGGCAAAATCGCAAAATAAATCAGCATGCCTTTCGGGTTTAATAACGCAGTAAAAAAACCTTTTTGAATCGGATTGGCTGATGTCTTTTTCTCAATGTTCAGCACACTTTTACTGAATACTGACTTGAACAGGCCAAAGGCCAGATACAGCAGATAAGCAATTCCGAGCCAGCGAATCGTTTCAAACAGCACCGGAAAGGACACAATAATCGCAGCAATTCCGAGTGCGACCAGAATCGAATGTACCAGATAACCACAACACACACCGACAGTCGCCATCATGCCTGCTTTTGCATCTTTACCCATTACTTGAGACAGGATAAATAACATATCGGGTCCAGGCGTAAAAATCAGGGGAAGCACGGTCAGTGCAAAGAGTACAAATACAGACATTTCCTTTTCCTTTCAAACTCCAGAAAGTGAAACAAGTATCTGCGATTTTTTACAAAATTGGCTTTCAATTTATTTTATAATAAGTCTTATTTTTCGAATATTATTCTAATTTATGAAAATATCCACCAAGTCTGTGCGGGTAAAACTTGATCGAATTGATAAAAATATCATTCGACACTTACAAGCCAATGGCCGTATTCAGAATAACGATCTGGCGCGGGAAATCGGACTTTCGCCTTCCTCCTGTTTGCGACGGGTCAAATTACTGGAAGATGCGGGTGTGATTCAGAATTACACCACCATTGTCGATCAGCAGAAAATTGGCTTTCAGCTGATTTTGTTTTCACGGATTTGGCTGGTCGGTCAAGATGCTGAAACCATTGACACCTTTATTGAGGCCATGAAAGAACTGCCTCAAGTGATGGAGTGCTATATCATTTTGGGGGAAAGTGATGCCTTGCTGAAAGTCGTGGTGCCTGATCTAGAAAGTTACCGTAAATTCCAGTCGACCCATCTGACTAAAAAAAATGGTATTACCAGTGTTAAAACCGATTTACCGAGTCAGATTATTAAACAGAGTTTCCAATTGCCTTTAGAAGATTTATAAACGAATGGATTAAGAGTGACGATGGCGTATTTTTAATTCCAGCGCTAAATAATCATAGCCAGCTTGAATCAACCGCTATGTTGCAGATAGATAGATCGCAAGTTTGACGATAAGAAAAATATCAGGTTGCCTTGTTTAAAGACAACCTTTTTCTTGAGTAAAGCCGAGATACTAGGGAGTTTAGGCAGTTGCTTGTGCTAAAAAATCACGATGAATATGGCTTAAATCCACCAATTCATAGTCTGATAATTCAAAAACTGTCCAAATCGCAATCGCATCTTCTTTTAAATCGACCGCTTGGGTGGCACGATTCGACACTTGCCACTGTAAATCAGAAATCCATAAATAGTATTGTCCTGTCATTGCATTAAATGCCTGAACTTTACCATCAGCATTAATCCCTTGAATGATGGCACCTTCAGGTAAAGTCGCTGCAAGACTCGGTAAGCTAATGTCCACAAAATGCTTGATTTGTCGCAAACCATAACCGGCAAACATTTCTTTTTGAGCTGCGCTTAACTGTGCATATTTTTGTTCTATATCTGCAATCACTATTGTGTCCATATCAATTCCCATCCGCCAAATGCTGAGACTTTACTCAGTCATACTTCATTTTAAATATTAATTACTCGTGCTTGTTATACCTGAAATGGCGCATTTAACGAATAAAACAATAGTGAAATGCCCAACAGAACGCCAACTTTCAGTTCAATTCCATTTTAAAATTTAAATATGAAAGTTTTATGCCAAAAATATATATTCATGATTTTTACTTTCTACCACTTGGCGCATGATCAATCCTTTTTATGCTGTGCACGCGGATGCGCCTGATCATAAATTTGTGCCAGATGATCAAAATCGACATGGGTATAAATCTGGGTGGTGCTTAAATTACTGTGGCCCAACATTTCCTGAACCGCACGTAAGTCGCGGCTATTCGACAGCATATGACTGGCAAAGCAGTGACGTAACAAATGCGGATGTAAATCCACATTGACGCCTGCGCGCTGCGCCTGAAACTTGACCCGATTTTCAATTTGGCGTGCACCCAGTGGATTGCCCTTCTGGGTAATAAATACATTCGCTTCTGGCACAAAGTCGCCATTCCATAAAGGATAAACCTGCAACCAGGCCATGACACTTGCTTTGGCCTTGGAGCCAAAAGGCACGATCCGGGTTTTATTACCTTTACCAGTAATACGTAGCAACTGCCGGTTGAAGTCGATATCTTTGATTCTGAGGTTTTGTAATTCGGCCAGACGCAACCCACTGGAATACAGCAACTCCAGAATGGCTTTGTCCCGGAGCCACATTTGCTGCTGGATTTCATTTTCAGGCGCAGGCTGATCGATAATCTGATTCACGGTTTCAATATCCACCATGCCCGGCAAAGGACGCGATTGGCGCTTTAACTGAAAATCATCCGCCGGATTAAAGGCGAGATGCTGGGCCTGCTCTGCCCATTTCATAAACTGGCGAATGGACGACAGCATGCGCTGAAGACTACTGGGACTCAGCTGATGCTGTTCAACTTTTTCAGCCAGAAACTGGCGCAGGTCTGTGGCTTCTACATCGTTTAAATTGAGCTGCTCACGCTGGCAAAATTCTAAAAAATCCGAGACATCACGAGCATAGGCCTGCAAGGTATGTTTAGACTGGTTCTGGATTTCACGTTCTTTCAGCCACATATTGAGCAAAAGTTGAGGGGGCACAGTCACTGCCTGCTCCATTTAAAGTTGCTCCAGATAATCTTGAATCAGTGCTGCCACCTGATCTGCATGAGTGTGGGCAAAGAAATGATTTCCGCCTTGGATGATATGCAGTTTTGCATGTTTAAATATTTTTTCTAAGTATTGTCCTACTTGAATCGTGCTTAGAGGATCATGATCTGCCCAAATTAGCAAAATGGGAATTTCAAGACCGGCGAGCTGATCAGGATTAAATTCAGTGTGATCTTGTACAAACCAGTTCGGTACTGCTTTAAACTGTTCACGATAATCTGTTCGCCAGTCGGCACAGTGAAATCTCTTCAAATTTAAACCGCCTGATGTCGCCAACAATACCAGCCCTTTGACTTTTTGCGGATGCTTAAGCGCCAACCCAACTGCCAGTACACCACCCATCGACTGGGCAATCAGAATGGAGTCATCCTGAATCTGCCTATTTACTAGTTCTTGCAAATCATACAGGTTTTGAATGGCTACATTTGGCGCTACCCCATCAAATCCTGGATAGGCAATGACCTGCTGATCTGGATATTCGGTTAATGCTGCCCTTAACGGCTGCCAAAAACCTTGGCTGCCAGATGCACCCGGTAAAAATACAAGCTGATTCATGAAGGCATAATCATGCATATTAAATTTCAGTTTCATCCTAACATAAAAAAAGCACCGTTCTGAGCACGGTGCTTTTTTAAAACTTAATGCCGATTAACCCTGAAAATAACGCAAATCCAGACGCCCTTCATACACGGTCGCCGTTGGTCCGGTCATCCAGACCACATCACCTTCTTTCCACTCGATCTGCAACTTGCCACCTGCCAGCTCGATTTCAACCTTGCTCGACAGCAGACCACGGCGCATCCCGGAAATGGCGGCAGCACAGGCGCCTGTACCACAGGCCAGAGTCTCGCCGACACCACGTTCATATACACGCAAACGCGCATGTTTTTCATCAATGATCTGCATAAAGCCAGCATTGACCCGTGCCGGGAAGCGTGCATGCGCTTCAACTTGTGGGCCAATACGTGCCACATCGGCAGCAATCACATCCGGTACAATCGTCACCGCATGTGGATTACCCATATTCACTACATCAATGGTCAGCTTTTCACCGCCAGCAAGATCGATGTCATACAGGCTCTCCGGCGCATCAGCCACAAATGGAATTTCCTGAGGCAGAAATTTTGGATAACCCATATTGACCCGTACCCAGCCATTCGCACCCAATTCCGGCTCAACAATACCAGATTTGGTTTGCACCTTGATTTTGGTTTTGGTCGTGAGCTGACGATCATGCACAAATTTGGCAAAACAGCGCACGCCATTGCCACATTGTTCTACTTCCGAACCATCGGCATTAAAAATCCGGTATTTAAAGTCTGCACTCGGTACGTCTGGTGGTTCAACCACCAGCAGCTGATCAAAACCAATACCAAAATTACGATTGGCCAAGCGCTGAATGGTGACCGGATCCAAATAAGCGCGCTGGCTGATCAGATCAACCACCATAAAGTCATTGCCCAGACCATGCATCTTGGTAAATTCTAATAACATCCTGATTTATCCTTAAGGCAATAAACGCTCACGTTCCCAGAGTGATTCAATCGTCTCACGTTCACGAATCAAATGTGCCTGATCTGCATCGACCATTACTTCAGCAGCACGACCACGGCTGTTGTAATTTGAGCTCATCACAAAACCGTATGCACCCGCGCCAAGCACTGCTAGCACATCATTTTCCTTGATCGCAAGCTCACGCTCTTTACCTAGGAAATCACCAGTTTCACAAATTGCACCCACGATATCCCATTCTTTAGTTTCAGCATCAGTACGCGGCCTAACAGGTTGAATGTCCATCCATGCTTCATATAAAGCCGGGCGAATCAGGTCGTTCATCGCGGCATCAATAATCGCGAAATTACGGTGATTGGTCGGTTTTAATAGATCCACTTTAGTCAGCAGTACACCTGCATTAGCAGAAATACTACGTCCCGGTTCCATATACACTTTCAAGCCCAATTTTTCCAAAGCTGGACGCAGCGCATTGGCATATTCTTCAACCGACGGCGGGGTTTCATCTTTATAGGTCACACCCAGACCACCACCGATATCGATGTGTTTGAGGTGGATACCCATTTCTTTGAGCTGGTCAATCATGACAATGACACGATCCAGTGCATCGACAAATGGCTGGGTTTCGGTGAGCTGTGAACCGATATGGCAATCAATCCCGACCACATCCAGATTTGGCAATGACGCCGCATATTGATAGGTTTCAAACACGCTATCAGACGGAATACCGAATTTATTTTCTTTTAAGCCGGTTGAAATATAAGGATGGGTTTTAGCATCGACATCCGGATTCACACGCAATGAAATCGGCGCTTTGACATTTAATTCAGCCGCAACTTTCTGGATACGATCCAGCTCGGCATACGATTCGACGTTGAAGCAGGCAATCCCGACTTCCAGTGCTTTTTTGATATCCGCTTCAGATTTACCCAGACCGGAAAATACGATTTTCGAAGGCTCACCACCGGCTTTCAGCACACGCGCCAATTCACCACCGGTCACAATATCAAAACCGGCACCCTGTTTGGCCAATACATTCAATACCGCAAGATTAGAGTTGGACTTTACCGCAAAACAGATTTGATGATCGATAAAGTTAAAAGCACGGTCCATATCTAAAAAATGCTTTTCCAAAGTAGCTTTAGAATAAACATAGAGTGGTGTGCCAAATTGCTCCGCGAGCTGTTGTAATGAACATTGCTCAGCGTGCAATACCCCATTAATGCGGGTGAAACTCATGAAGGTATCCTTTCTTTGAAAGCGTTATGGTGTGGTTTTAACGTCTGAATCGGTAGGTGCAGCAAACTGTTGTTGCACAGGTGCCTCGCGTTCTTCATCGGACGCTTTAGGCTCAGTTTCAGTATTTTTGTATAACAGATACTTGGCACGCTTGTCGTAATCTGGATCATTCGGCAAGTGCAACGCACCTGACTGCCCACAAGCTGCAAGAACAAGACTTGTCGCCAAGATACTGATGTAGCAAATGACTTGATGCATCTGACCACCTAATTGAATAGTGTTTCGATGAAGTATAACGCGATGATCACCATGACCAAAGCGCTAAAGCCTAGAGATTATCTTTAGCGATAAAAAAACGCCAGCAGATCGCTGACGTTTTTATTGATAAGGTTTATTTATGTTTCTGTTTATAGAAACCGAAATAGCCAATAACCAGAAGGATAAACCAGATCGGGCTGACCATCAGTGCCTGGCGGGTATCCTCTTCCAGCGCCAAAACCACGATCATGCTCAGGAAGAAAATAATCACGATCCAACAGGTCACCAATCCACCTGGCAGCTTAAAGGTCGATTTGGCATGCAGCTCTGGACGTGTTTTGTAATACACGATATAGCTCCAGATAATGATGATCCAGACACAAATAAACAGAATCGTGGATAAAGTCGTGGCCAAGGTAAAGGCCCGAACGGTATCCGGAACAAAATACTGAAGTGCTGCACCTAGCAACAAACACACGGCAGAAAAATACAGGGCATTTGCAGGCACTGCGCGACGGTTCAAGCGACCAAAAGCAACCGGTGCCTGCTCTTCACGCGACAGACCAAACAGCATACGACTGGTCGAAAATACGCCACTGTTCATCGATGACATCACTGAGGACAACACCACCAGGTTCATGATGATCGCAGCCGCTGCAATGCCAGCCTGACTGAACAGGTTTACAAACGGCGAGACATTCGGGTCAATCTGGTTCCACGGAGTTACTGACATCACAATGAGCAATGCCAATACATAGAAAATAATGATACGGATCGGAATAGAGTTCACCGCTTTTGGCAGGTTCTTTTCCGGATCTTTGGTTTCAGCTGCTGTAGTTCCCACCAGTTCCACCCCCACAAAGGCAAAGATTGCAATCTGGAAACCGGCCAGGAAGCCCATGGCCCCCGTCGGGAACAAACCGCCATGCTCCCAGATATGACTAAAGGATGCGATCGTACCGGCATCATTGGTAAAGCCGGTAAATACCATCCACAAGCCAACAGCAATCAGCACCACAATGGCGATAATTTTGACCAGGGCAAACCAGAATTCCATTTCACCAAACAGTTTTACCGTGACCAGATTCAAGCCCATGATAAACACAATCGCGGCAACACTGATCATGACGCCTTCTTCAGGGCTAAAAGGCAAGCCATTATTGAAGAATTGCAGATAGTAAATAATGGCTGACAGATCTGCGATCCCGATGGTAATCCAGCACAGCCAGTAGGTCCAGCCAACAAAGTATCCGGCCCATGGCCCGATCAGATCCGTGGCAAAATCAATAAAAGATTTATATTGCAAGTTGGAGAGTAACAATTCCCCCAATGCACGCATCACCAGAAAGACCATAAAACCGATGATCATATAGATCACCAGAATCGAAGGACCTGCGAGACTGATGGTTTTACCCGACCCCATAAACAGGCCGGTTCCGATGGCGCCCCCAATGGCAATTAACTGTAGGTGCCGATTGGACAAACTCCGCTTTAATTCACCGTGCTCTGCCGACGAATTGTTATATTTTTCTGACATTATTAATTACAACTTTGAGTTTTACTCGCGACAAATTAACGTAAAAAATACTGAATACAAAAATAAAATTTGCATCATTTGTATTTCCTGATTAATTGAAGAAGTTAATTTATTTTTCTTATATCGCTCTACAGTTACATTTTTGCTTTATTTTTGACCTGCGATATTCCAGTAATTTCTTGTCAAATTTTTAAAACTGTGTAAAAAATAGAACACTATTCAGCCAATTTATGCATTCAGGATGAATGCATCTGGCATAGCAATTGCTTTTTAATCAATACCTCGAACTACACAGACATGGATCAATAAGAAGAATTTTATGCAAAATTTACAAAGTTTAATGGAAACTTTAAGCGGCTGGGTGTGGGGCCCTTATATGCTGGTACTGATTGTTGGTACCGGGATCTTCCTCACCTTCCGTTTATTGTTCTGGCAGTTCCGCATGTTGCCTTTGGCCTTTAAACAGGTCTTTGGCAATCACCCTGAACATTCTGGTGATATTTCCCAATTCGCTTCACTCATGACCGCACTTTCTGCCACGATTGGTACCGGTAATATTGCCGGCGTAGCCACTGCCTGTGTGCTCGGTGGTCCGGGCGCCGTGTTCTGGATGTGGATGACTGCCCTGTTTGGTATGGCAACCAAATACGGTGAAGGTGTCCTGGCAGTCAAATACCGAGTGAAAAATGAGAAAGGTGAAATGTCAGGTGGTCCGATGTACTACATCGAGCGCGGACTGAAATGGAAATGGTTGGCGCTGATTTTTGCTTTTTTCGGGGCAATTGCCTCTTTTGGGATCGGCAGTTCAGTACAATCCAATACCGTTGCGCTGACGGTTCAAAACAGCCTGGGCATCGAAACCTGGATGACCGGGATCATTATCACTGCTTTTTCAGCACTGGTAATTTTGGGCGGGATTAAATCGATATCCAAGGCGGCCTCACTGATTGTTCCCGTTATGGCCATAGGCTATGTAGCTAGTGGTTTAATTATTATTTTAAATAACCTGGAACTGGTTGGCCCCGCACTGAAAATGATCTTCACCTATGCCTTTACCGGTGAAGCCGCAGTGGGCGGTGCAATTGGTGCGGCGATTCGTTATGGTGTGGCACGTGGTGTTTTCTCCAACGAAGCCGGCATGGGTTCTGCACCAATTGCTGCCGCAGCAGCAAAAACCGATCACCCAGCCCGTCAAGGTCTAGTGTCTATGACCGGTACATTCATTGATACCATTATTGTCTGTTCAATTACCGGTATTGTTCTGGTAATGGGCTATATCATCGCGGGTAATTCATTCGGAGATCAAACCGGTGCCGTACTGACTATTGGTGTGTTCGACAAGCTACTGCCGGGTGTCGGTGGTTGGGTAGTTACTTTCGGGATCATTTTCTTCGCTTATTCCACCATTTTAGGTTGGAGCTACTACGGTGAAAAATGTGCCACCTATCTACTCGGTGAAAAATTCGTTTTGCCGTATCGTATTATTTATATTGCATCCGTCTTTGTCGGTTGTATCGCGACCCTAGATCTGGTCTGGTTATTCGCCGACACCTTTAACGGCCTCATGGCGGTGCCGAACTTGATCGCATTATTATTACTGTCTGGCGTCATTGCCAAAGAATCGAAAGACTTCATTGCAAGACGTAAATCTGGTGAGCTGTATTAATTGATAAGTTATTTAACTACTCAACTCAAATAGTAAAAAGCCACGTTAATCGTGGCTTTTTCTGTTTCATCTTTTCCATTCTTCATCGTGAAAATTTAGCAACGTAAACAACTACAAGCCAGCTTGTCCCACTCAGATTCAAGTTCTAATGCCAGTCCTAAAGATAAAACAAAAAACTGAATGCCTTTAATTTTCATATTGCCCTGTTCATCTTCCAGATATCTACTCAGTTTTTGATAGGTTTTATGATGCAGATCAAAAGGTACATCCAGATAAAGTCCACCCAGATAGATTTCACTATGGACGGTTTGGTCCACACCTAAACACTGCATATAGCCAATCCCCTGTTGCTCTAGCCAGCCGATCAACATTTGGCGAACCGAGTCTGCGTTCCGATCTGGATGTACATAATGATCAAAATGCACAAATAACACATCACGGTTTTTTTCACGTGCGATCGCATCAATATGTTTCAGCAATTGTGACAAGATCTGTTCCATTCCAGCATAACAAGACGGGTATTATAGACGGCGTTGACGCATAGCATTTAAATCAGCATAAATAAAAACGACAAGCCTTGTCGTAAAAACCATGATTTTTCAGGTGAAAGGCTTGGTTTTCGATAGCATTCACCGCTATGCTGTCACTCAATTTCAATCGCTTCATCTTCAAATATGGCTAAAGCAAAAAGTGTGTATCGTTGTGAACAGTGTGGTGCCGATCATCCAAAATGGTCGGGGCAGTGTTCTGAATGCGGGGAATGGAACAGCCTGGTTGAGGTGACCATTGCACCGGCAGTGACGCATCGTGCTCAGCCAAAAATCGGTGGTGGATATGCGGGCCAGGCGTCCAGCATCACGACTTTAAATCAGGTCTCAGTCTCTCATGAAACCCGCTTACCGACGGGTATCAGTGAATTTGACCGGGTTTTGGGTGGCGGACTGGTGACGGGTTCAGTGGTTCTGATCGGCGGTGATCCCGGGATTGGTAAATCTACCATTTTGCTACAAACAGCCACACACATGGCGTCTGCCAAAAATCCGGCCCTGTATGTGACCGGTGAGGAATCCTTGTCTCAGGTGGCTTTACGTGCCCAGCGTCTGGATCTGCCGACTGACCAGCTCAAAGTCATGGCAGAAACCTGTGTCGAACGTATTTGTGAAGTGCTGGCCCAGCAACGTCCTGCGGTAGCCATTCTAGACTCGATCCAAACCCTGTATACCGAAACCCTTCAGTCTGCACCGGGCGGTGTTTCGCAGATTCGTGAATCAGCGGCCCTGCTGACCCGTTTTGCCAAAAATAGCGGCACATCTTTGTTTCTGGTCGGTCATGTAACCAAAGAAGGCGCACTGGCCGGCCCACGTGTACTGGAACATATGGTCGACTGTGTGCTGTATTTTGAAGGCCAGTCGGATTCACGTTACCGAATGATCCGAGCGGTCAAAAACCGTTTTGGTGCGGTCAATGAGCTCGGTGTGTTCGGCATGACCGATAAAGGTCTGCGCGAAGTTTCCAATCCTTCAGCCATCTTTTTAAGCCGTTATGATGAAGCGATTCCCGGTTCGATTGTAATGATCAGCCGCGAAGGTACGCGCCCGCTACTGGTTGAGGTTCAGGCACTGGTCGATGACGCACATGGCCAACCAAGACGTGTAGCGCTTGGCCTGGATCAGAACCGTCTAAATATGCTCCTTGCAGTCATGCATCGGCATGGTGGTGTGCAAACCTCCGGCCAGGATGTTTATGTCAATATTGTCGGTGGGTTGAAAATCACCGAAACCGGTTCGGATCTGGCGGTACTTCTCGCCTGCGCCTCCAGTATTCGTGGCAAAGCCTTACCGCAACAGCTGGCGGTTTTTGGTGAAGTCGGACTGTCTGGAGAGATTCGTCCTGTACCAAATGGTCAGGAACGTCTGAAAGAGGCAATCAAGCATGGGTTTAAATATATTATTGTCCCACGCGGCAATGCACCGCAAAAATCCATCGAGGGCGTGCAAATTATTTCAGTTGCGCGTTTACATGAAGCCTTGAGCGAGGCGATGGCGCTGAGTGATGAACTCAACTAACTGTAAACTGGCTCATTTGGTACAAAGAGCAAAAAAATACAGATTTTTGATTGAAATTCCACACAAAGCCTATATAAATAGACTGTACAAACAGGTTTTATTCTCATAGGAAAAATGAATGGAAGTTCGACAGCGCGGTTTGATCACAGGTATCTTGACAGCAGTTTTATTGGTTGCGCCTTTTGCAGCTGAAGCAAAACGTGCCGGTGGCGGTAAAAGTCACGGTATGCAACGTTCTGCACAACCTACTCAATCTTATCAACAACCTCGTCAAGCTGCGCCTGCTCAACAAGCGCCAGTTGCCGGTGCTGCAACCCAGCAAAAATCTGGTCCGGGTGTCGGCGGCATGGTTGCCGCGGGTGTAGCCGGTGCTGCGATTGGTGCAGTTGCTGCCAATGCCTTGGCGGATGATCAAAGTGTAGCAGCATCTGAAGCTCAGGCTGCTCAAGCCGAAGAGGAAAAAGGTGGTATTCCGGGCTGGATCTGGATCCTGCTTGCTGCTGCTGTTGCCTTCTTCATTTTCCGTAAAATGAGCGCAAAAAAAAAAGTAGCTTCTAACCCTTTTGCACCAAATAGCGGTGCTGGTAATACAGCACCTTTTGGGCAGGCACCGACTGCACCTCGCGGTGGTGACAGTACCAATATTTTTGGCCAGAACGTGGGTGGTCAAACATCAAGCAATAATGCTCCGCTTGGTTCCGCTCCGGTAAATAACGCGCCTTTTGGTGCAGCTTATACCCAAAGTGGCAGCCAGTTACCGGATGGTACTGAACCTGCAGCATTCTTGCGTGTAGCGCGTCAGCGTTTTAACCACATTCAGTCCATGAATACGGCAAGCAACATTTCTGAAATTCAGCGTTATCTGACTCCTGAACTTTATCAGTCGATGTATAACGACATTATGAGCAATCAGGATCAGGATGTTGCCGAGTTTTCAAATCTGAATGCGATGGTCGTCGACTCATCGACTGACAATGGCCAGTATATTGTCAGCGTACGCTTTACAGGTACCGTAAGCGAAGACTTAAACAGCTTGCCGCAACCGTTCGCAGAAATCTGGCATTTCACCAAACCAGCAGGTTCAAATCAGGACTGGGTGGTTGCAGGTATTCAGCAAGACTAATCGTGAATAAATGAAGTTTAGACAGCGGCCTTCGAGCCGCTGTTTTTATTTGTAAGCCTTACATTTTGATCTTTTTTAATTCCCTTCCCCCTCTCTTTTTTAACTTAGCTTCCAGTTTTACTTATTTTTCATATAAATAGTTCAACAACCCATATTTAAAATCTAAACAATAATTGTTATCATTATCATTAATTACTTCATAAGTTTGTAAATAGAATTTTCGATGATGAATATTCCGAATATGCAAGCCATAGCGACTGGAACAGTTACTGCACCGAAACCATCAAGCAAAAATAAAGTCAAAGCAAATATGCTGGCTTATCGTGGGATGATTTTATATCGCTTTATTCTGGCGGGTGCTGGCGGTTATCTACTGGCTACACTGGCAACGATCGTGATTGCCCAGCTTTTTATCGACAGTGGAAGCAGTGCAGCCATGTCCGCCACCCTGATTGGCTTTAGCTTGAATGCTGCTGCATTTATCTGGGTATTTATGGTGAATAAGACGCTCAAAGCTACGCTCGGGATCGCGATTCCCGGTGTTTTACTCTATATCGCCTATAAGCTTTTAGGAAATTGAGATGAGAGTAGATGCAAAACCCGAAGGTCCACGCCAGTCGATGTCGTGGTTGCATACCTGGGCCAGTCTGATTTTAGGCTGGCTTTTATATGCGATTTTCTTGACCGGAACCTTAAGCTTTTTCCAGAACGAAATTACCGTCTGGATGAAACCGGAATTTCATCAATCAGTTCCACCAAAGACTCAAATCGAACAAACCCGTGTGGCACTGGCTTATCTGCAACAGCACCATCCGGATGCTGGCAGCTGGGCAATCCAGCTTCCTAACTCACGCCAAAATACTACCGCCTTGACTATTCGTAGTGCCGGCGAAGATCCGCGTGCCCGTCGTGGCGGTACCCGCGTGACGATTGACAGCGCCACCGGCGAAGTTTTGCAAGCGCGTGAAACACGCGGTGGTTCATTCTTATACCGTTTCCACTTTGAATTGTATGGTTTGCCAAGAATCTGGGCGCGCTGGATGGTCGGCGTTGCGACCCTGCTCATGCTGGTGGCAATCATCAGCGGTGTCATTACCCATAAGAAAATTTTCAAGGATTTTTTTACTTTCCGTCCCGGCAAAGGTCAGCGTTCATGGTTGGATGCACACAATGCTACTGCGGTATTTGCCCTGCCCTTTCACATCATGATTACCTTCAGTGGCTTATTATTATTGCTTTTTACCCTCATGCCCTGGGGCGTAAACCAGATTTATGAAAATCGTGGTGCTTTCCTTCAGGATCAACGTAAGAGTTTGGTTCAAGACAACAGTATTCAGGCTGAATCCCGTGAAAGCCATAGTGAGAGCAAAGAACGTCGACCGCAAGCTGAGAGAGAAAATCGTGGCGAGCGCGGTGAAATGTCTGCACGTGGTGAAAGTCGCCGCTCTCGTGATGAAATGCAAGTTGCATCTCCTGCACCATTAACCGATCTGACTCCGATCTTGGCAACAGCCGAAAAAGAATGGAAAAATAATCCGGTGGGTATGATAACTATTATCCAGCCAAATACCCTAAAAGCTGAAATTGAACTTCGTGCTTTAAACGGAGTCAGCGTAGCTTATCGCAATGTTTATCCGAGCCTTGCTTTCAATGGCGTAACAGGTGAATTAAAGCCGGATCAAACCACACTGAAAACGCCTTCGGTTGCAAATGGTATTTATAATGTATTCACCACATTGCATGAAGCACGGGGCGTGGACTTGGCTTTACGCTGGTTATTGTTCATGTCAGGTGTGGTCGGCACCTTGATGATTGCGACCGGCTTGATTCTATGGTGTGTTAAACGTGCACCGCAGCAACAGAAGCAAGGTTATAAATCGTTTGGCTATCGTGTGGTTGAAGTCACCAATATCGCAGCCATTATTGGTTTACCGATTGCCTGTGCTGCCTATTTCTATGCCAACCGCTTTATTCCGGCAGACATGGACATGCGACTGAACTGGGAGATTCGTAGCTTCTTTATTGTCTGGTTGCTGACCTTAGTTTACGCCATGATTCGTAGCAATCGACAAGCCTGGCTAGAGCTACTCGTGCTTGCAACTGTGGCATTCGCATTGTTGCCAATCATTAATTTCCTGACTGGAGGTCAGGCGATCTGGAATACCGTCCTGAATGCTCAATGGATGATTGCTTCTTTTGATCTGGCGATGTGGGTGCTTGCAATCCTGTTCTGGTTTGCATTCAAGAAAGTGAAAAATCATAAAAGCTTGCCACCGAAAAAATCCAAAGTGATGCTCAAGGAGAATCAGGCATGATGTTCTTCTTATTGATTTGGGCTTTGACGTCTCTCGGTTTATTTGCGCTTGCCGCATCCATGTCCAAACATCAAAAACAGATCTTTGCTCAAGAATTAGATACGTCCAAAACCAGACTGGCCAGCATTCTTGGCTGGGTAATATTGATTCTGGCACTTATCCTGTGCCTGTTCGCTGGAACGATCAGCAACATGATCAGTTATTGGCTCGGCAGTTTGACTTTTGCGGCCCTGGTCGTAGCTTTAAGCCTGAGTTATCTGGAAAGTAAAATTAAACTGATTACCTCAATCTGTGCGGTGATTGCCGTCATTTCAGGCATCATTTGTTTAATCTAAAGTTCTAATTTACCCATCCTCATTTGAAAAGCTGATCTTCGGATTGGCTTTTTTAGTTTAAAGCATTAGTCTACGCATAATATTTTTGAGATGTTGATATGACCCAGCGTGTTTCTCCCTCTGCTGCCCTGACCAATCTTGCCTTAGCTGGCAATGCTAAAGCGCAATTTGAATTGGCTGAACTGTATATGCAAAGCGAGCATGATGATGACATCATTCTGGCTGAAGAATGGGCATTAAAAGCAGCCAACGGCGGGTTGGTTGATGCGATGTACTGGTTAGGTGAAGGTTATACCGTTTACGCTAAAGAATTAGCGGAAGAAGATCCGGAAGAATCTAAAGCTCACTTTGAGTTAGCCTATTACTGGTTAAGCAAGGCCAATATCGAGAAGCACCCTGCTGCGACTTTAGAGCTGGCTGGTTTTTACCGTCGTGGTGACGTAATTGAAAAAGATGTAGAAAAATCAATTTCTTTAGTTAAACAGGCTGCGGAATGGGGCGAAGTTCAAGCCATGCGTGATCTTGCCTTTATTTATGCCAATGGCTTAGGCGTAGATGGCAATGAAGAACAGGCAGAGTTCTGGACTCAAAAAGCCGATGCTGCTGAAGCTAAATAAGTAAAAAAAGCCCGTCAGATGATGGGCTTTTATAATTGCTCTGATATCTTATATTCATACCAATAATTGCCTATTTTTTAAAGTCACTTTTTATGGGTTATTACCCTTTTTAAAAGGAGTTATCTCAACTGAACTTCTAGCTTTTTTTAGATCTTTCTCTGATGTAGGAAAGGCCTCGGCCTCCTGGTTGATAAGAAGGTATACTTTCTGTAAATTTATAACTTCAGCCCATAAATCTTCTGAGATAAAAGGTTTATCTTCATGTTTCATTATTAACATTTTACAATTTCTAGAAACTTCTAAATATCTATTTCCTATTGATCGATGACCTTCTGAATTTTTACTGAAATTAAAAAATGTCTGTACTGCCCCTAATACGGCGCTAAGAAAAGAAAGACATGCAGCTACAATTGAAAGAATTGTATTGTTATATTCAGATGTTAGAAATGCTATAAGCACAGTCCCAATAAAAATATTAAAGCAAATTGCAGGAATGCCAATTAGATTATGATATTTTTTCTGTCTATCACTCGCCGAGAAGTGCTTACTTTTTCCTATTTTAGAATCTAATCTGAGCTCTTCCAAAATTATTAAAGCTCCATCAACTTTCTCAACCATACTTTTTCCTTTTCTATTTATTAAGCAACTAATTAATTGTAACTGCTTTATAACTTGGATATCACTTTAAATCCAAGTACAATACTGCGCTAGTCGAGGGATGCTGCGACGTTTTACAGGTACTAAATGTAAAATCGCTAGGCTCGACCATCGGTCAGACATTCGTTCTGATCAACAACGGCATCCGCGAACAGAACGATCCAATCTATTTTTTCCTAGGAGATCCTGATGAACGCGGTTACTGCTTCATTTACAGATTACAAAGTTGCTGATATTTCACTTGCTGATTACGGCCGTAAAGAAATTAAACTTGCAGAAGCTGAAATGCCAGCCCTTATGGGTCTGCGTAAACGCTATGCTGCTGCTAAACCACTTGCAGGCGCGAAAATTCTCGGCTGTATCCATATGACCATTCAAACTGCCGTTTTAATTGAAACGCTGGTTGAATTAGGCGCCGAAGTTCGCTGGACTTCATGTAATATCTTCTCGACTCAAGACCATGCTGCTGCTGCTATCGCTGCTGCGGGCATTCCTGTATTTGCTTGGAAAGGCGAAACTGAAGAAGAATACATGTGGTGTCTTGAACAACAAATCAATATCAATGGCACGCCTTGGGATGCCAACATGATTCTTGACGATGGCGGTGACTTAACGCTACTTGTTCACGAAAAATACCCAGAAGTGATTGCAAAAATTCATGGTGTCACTGAAGAAACAACGACAGGTGTTCAACGTCTGTACGAAATGCTTCGTGATGGTACCTTAAAAGTTCCAGCAATCAACGTAAACGATTCAGTAACCAAGTCTAAAAACGACAACAAATACGGTTGCCGTCACTCACTGAACGATGCAATCAAGCGTGGTACAGATATGCTTTTATCTGGCCGTCGTGCACTTGTAATCGGTTACGGTGACGTTGGTAAGGGTTCTGCTCAATCCCTTCGTCAAGAAGGCATGATTGTGCGCGTAACTGAAGTTGATCCAATTTGTGCAATGCAAGCATGCATGGACGGTTATGAAGTTGTATCTCCATACAAAAATGGCGTGCAAACTGGTAAGAAAGAAGACATCAATGTTGACCTTCTTCAAAACACTGACCTGATCGTAACTACAACAGGTAACTACCACGTATGTGACGCTGCAATGCTTGATTCATTAAAAGCTGGCGCAGTTGTTTGTAACATCGGTCACTTTGATACTGAAATTGATACAGCTTACCTACGTGGCTACAAGTGGGTTGAAGTTAAACCTCAAGTACACCAGGTGTATCGTTCAGAAAATGAAAATGATTACCTGATCCTTCTTTCTGAAGGCCGTTTGGTGAACCTTGGTAATGCGACTGGTCACCCATCACGTATTATGGATGGTTCATTTGCCAACCAGGTATTGGGTCAAATGCATTTATTCGCTGAGAAATTTGCTGATCTTCCAGAATCTGAAAAACCTGCACAAATTCGTGTAGAACTTCTTCCTAAGAAATTAGATGAAGAAGTTGCTGCTGCGATGGTTGCTGGTTTCGGTGGTGTCTTGACTCAATTGACTCAAGAACAAGCGGATTACTTAGGCGTTCAAGTTGAAGGTCCATTCAAGTCTGATGCTTATAAATACTAATTAAACTCCACCCTCTCCCTAACCCTCTCCCATAGGGAGAGGGAACATTCATTACCAAATGTATGTCATCGAGGGTAAATCCTCTCCTGAGCGTGCTTAAAGCACTGCTTTGAAGCTCAGCGCAAGAGAGGATTTAGGAGAGGTAAAACTAATTAAAAAGTATTTATAAAAAGGATTTGAACATGTCTAAACAGATTCCAATTTCATTTGAATTCTTCCCGACCAAAACTGATGTAGGTGCGGAAAAACTCAAAGTTGTGCATCAAGAGCTACAACTCTTAAATCCAGAGTTCTTCTCTGTAACCTATGGTGCTGGTGGTTCCACTCGTGAACGCACCCTGTCTACTATCAATGACTTTAATGGCAAAGGCGCACCTGTTGCCCCTCACTTGTCTTGTATTGGCGATGACAAAGCACGTATTGCTGAACTTCTAGACCTGTACAAATCTCAAGGCATTAACCGTATTGTTGCCCTGCGTGGTGACTTGCCTTCAGGCCAAGTGGGTTTGGGTGAATTACCTTATGCAGCTGATCTGGTTCGCTTTATCCGCGAACATTCAGGCGATCATTTTAAAATTGAAGTCGCAGCTTATCCGGAAATGCATCCACAGGCAGAAAGCTTTGACAAAGACATTCAGCACTTTGTTGAAAAAGTTCAGGCCGGTGCCAATGCCGCTTTAACCCAGTTCTTCTTCAATCCAGATGCTTACTTTTACTTTGTAGATCGTATCCAGAAAGCAGGAATCGATATTCCAGTTGCGCCAGGCATCATGCCAATTACCAATGCCAGCAATCTGATTCGCTTTGCTGATGGTACTGGCGCTGAGATTCCACGCTGGATTCGTAAGCAACTGGCAACTTATGGTGACGATACTGCCAGCATTAAAGCCTTTGGCCATGAAGTTGTAGTTAAATTCTGTGAGCGTCTGCTTGCAGGTGGTGCACCAAGTTTGCATTTTTACACCATGAATACTACTGACCCGACCCGTCAGCTAGTCACCGATCTTGGTTTAGCTTAAGCCCTTTATTTCACCGATTTTTTGAGTAGAACGATCAATGCCACGTTTTTATATAGATGCTGATTTAACTGTTGATGTCAGCCTTGAGCTTACGGAAACTGTATTTCATCATTGGGTAAAGGTTTTACGCGCGCAAGTCGGTGAAAGCGCGACCCTGTTCAATGGACAGGGTGGCGAATATGACGTGACTTTAACCGAGGTTGCTAAAAAATCAGCCACCGTCTCGGTCAATGCATTTAATCCTGCCAATCGCACACCAAAGTTCCAGGCTTTGCTCGGTCAGGTGATGAGTAAAGGCGACCGTATGGATTATGCGATTCAGAAAGCAGTCGAACTGGGCGTTTCCGAAATTCAGCTGCTGACTTCGGATCGTTGTGAAATGCGTTTAAAGTATGATCGCGACCAGAAAAAGCTGGATCACTGGCAAGGCA
This sequence comes from Acinetobacter sp. CIP 64.7, assembly GCF_000369745.1. GTDB lineage: Bacteria > Pseudomonadota > Gammaproteobacteria > Pseudomonadales > Moraxellaceae > Acinetobacter > Acinetobacter fasciculus. The sequence continues at coordinate 491,867 of NZ_KB850178.1, forward strand.
TTGCTATTGCGGCTTGTGAACAATGTGGTCTAAACATTGTGCCTGAAATTTTAGCGCCCATGTCACTTGAAAAATGGCTGGATACTGAACTTCCGAACACCAAACTGGTTTTAGCACCCAATAAAGATGAAACAGATGTACTGGCAGATGCGACTTTAGATCTTGCCCTGCTGATTGGCCCCGAAGGTGGCTTGAGTGAGGCAGAAATTAGTGCCGCAAACCAGAAAGGTTTTCTCAACTGGTGTATCGGCGAGCGTGTACTACGTACCGAAACTGCTCCTGTTGTTGCCCTGTCAATTTTGAATTATGTGCTTTAGTTCATCGGATGGGTAAAAATTTGTCTTTAATTTTGTTGATTTTTATTTTTAAGACATCTAATCTCGACTAAAGAATAACAAATACTTATTAATTGATTTCACACATTTCCTGGGGTTTTTATAACAACAATGCACAAGGACGAAAACCGTTTAGGATGAATACAGGCATTGAATCACATGGTTGATAATCAGGACGACTATATTCAACAGCATTTACATGATGCTCAGATTGCGAACACGCTTCGTCATAGTCGCTATTTTTTGCTCAGTATAATGGTGATCTGCCTTTATATTTTTTGTATTTATCACATTCAATATAGCCCGTCTAATACGTATTTTAATACCTGGTTTATTCTGACAGAATTTCTGGTCAGCATGTGTTGGCTGGTAAGTACGCTGTATTTTAAACCTGAACAATATAACCAGAAAAGTGCACATCGCTGGTTACAGATACAGAGTCTGGCTGTTGGCATCAGTATCGCGGCAGGTATTTTTACGATTTATTATTATTTGCCACAGGCCAATCCTGCATTTGAAGATATTGAAGCACTGACCTTGTCTGCCTTGTTGCTGATTGTTACCCAAGCTTTCGGTTTAACCTACCTGACCCAGAAACTCAGTTATTTCTGCCTGGCATTTCTACCTTCTTTACTGCCCTTTTTACTGTCGCAAATTTATCATATAGGTCATTCCAATCCGTTCTTTGCGCTTGCCTTAAATTTCGCCATGATTGTGATTTTGCTGTGCGCGACGAGTAGTTATCGAATTCACAGCCGCACCTCACGTCTGTATGCGGAAAATGATATTCTGGTGAAAAATGCAGAACAGCAAGTACACTGGACTGATGAACTGTGTCAGCAACTCAAAACTGAAGTCAATAAATCTAAAGATATTGAACTGCAATTACAGCTTAGCAATCAATTGCTGGAGCAAAAGGTACGGGAACGTACCTATGATATTGAACAGATCAATCATGACCTGAAAAATCAGCAGCAGAATCTGGAACTTGCACATGAAATTGCTGGTATTCGGCCATGGGACTGGAATATTCAAGAGCGCAGCATCACCTTAACCAATCATAAAGACGAAAAGATTCTGCGCGATTCCAAAGATCACCATCTGCAATTACAGTATCTGATTCACCCTGAAGATCTGGACTATTTTAAGCGCAATATGAAACAGCATCTGCGTGGCCAGATTGAACGCTATGATGCTACTTACCGAATCAAGCTCAGTGAAGGTGGCTGGAGTTGGGTGCATGATATTGGCCGGGTGATCAGTCGTGATCCTAAAAATAAAAAACCCTTGCGCATGGTCGGGATCCGTCGTGATATCCAGCAGGAACGTCTGTCTCAAGAACGTTTAAAGCTGGTGGCCAGTGTACTGGAACAGGCTGCGGAAGGCATTTTCATTCTGAATCCTGATTTGGATTATATCGATGTCAATCCTCACTACGAATACCTGAGCGGTTTTGAGCGTGACCAGATCATCGGTAAATCCTTATTTGATATTGCGGTGCAAAATAAATCCCAGCAACGTACTTTTCAGGCCAATATTGTCAAACAGATTCAAAAGATTGGCTCTTATGATGGAGAGGTCTATGCCAAATTTCTGTCTGGCAAAGAGTCGACCTTATGGCTGCATATTAATGCCGTGACTGATGATGAAGGCCGGATTACCCATTATATTGGCATTGTCTCGGATCTGACTGAACGTAAATTACAGGAACAGCGCCTGTCCTATCTGGAAAATTATGACACGCTGACCGACTTACCAAACCGCTTCTACTATAACTATCAGCTACATCAATATCTGGTTTCGCAAAAAGACTCTATTAAAGAGATGGCTGTGATTCGACTTAACATCGACCGTTTCCGGCCATTAAATGAATACCTGTCCAATAACGGCGGTGATGAACTTTTACGCCAGGTGGCGCAGCGGCTGCGGATGACCAATGCAGAAGCGCTATTTGTGGCACATCTAAATGGTGATGATTTTGCGATTCTCTATGAAATCTCACATATTCGCCCTTCAGTTCAACACCATTGTGAACGCATCGCTCAGGCCTTTAGCAGACCATTCAATATTTACGGTCAGGATCATGTGATTACCCTGTCCATGGGCGTGGCATTCTATCCTGATCATGGCCGTCAGCTGGATTATTTAAATAACTGCGCCGAACAGGCATTGAATGAAGCCAAAAATCTCGGTGGCAACACCATTCACTTTTATTCCAGTGAAAATCATTCATTACAGAACAAAGGAGTTTTTCTGGAACGGGATTTGCGTAAAGCGATCCAGAATAATGAGCTGATTGTCTATTATCAGCCTAAAATCAATTTTAGCGATCAAAGCATTTATGGCTTTGAAGCGCTGATTCGCTGGAACCATCCAGAAAAAGGCATTATTGCACCAGGCCTATTTATACCGTTAGCGGAACAGACCAGCCTGATTTCAGACATTGGCCGTCTGGTGATCCAGCAGGCCGCTAAACAGATTCGCCAATGGAATGATCTGGGCTTTAATCATATTTGTGTATCAGTCAATATCGTGGCGCAGCAATTGCGCCGTGGTCAATTGCTCGATGATCTGGATCAGGCCATTGCAGACAACCAGATTTCTGGCGCCAGCCTGGAGCTGGAAATTACCGAATCTTCTTTAATTGAAAATTCGGAAGCGGTCAAAAACCTGCTGAATGAAATCAAACAGCGACATATTCATATTGCCGTAGATGATTTCGGCACAGGTTATTCTTCCCTCTCCTATCTTACTGATTTCCCGATTGATACCTTAAAAATTGATCGCAGTTTTGTTTGCAAGATTGGGGAAAACAAGCAGGCAGCCATTGTCAGTGCCATGGTGGCCATGGGTAAAGCCATGGGCATGACCGTGGTCGCGGAAGGCATCGAGACCGAAGAGCAGCTAGAATATTTACGTGATTTAGACTGTGATATTGCCCAAGGCTACTTATTTTCCAAACCGCTTCCTGAGCAGGATGCAACCGCTTATTTAGTGCGAGACAAGACGCATCAGACTTATATACCCCAAGTCTAAGTCCATACCCCACCACAATAAGTTTGTTGGAAAAACGGCCGTCTTTGTCTGTCCGAACTGGCTAACAAATGGTATATTCAGGAACATAAATAAATTCTTTGCCCGCTGACCGGGTAATCTTTACAACGATCGAGAGACTGATGGACGAACAATCTTTAAAGCAACAGGCCCTTTACTATCACGAGTTTCCTACCCCGGGGAAAATCAGCGTTACACCAAGCAAACAATTGGTCAACCAACGTGACTTGGCCCTTGCTTACTCGCCTGGCGTAGCTGCACCATGTCTTGAGATTGAACGCGATCCTTCAACTGCTGCATTGTATACGGCTCGTGGCAACCTGGTTGCTGTAGTGACCAACGGTACTGCCGTGCTTGGCTTGGGTAATATTGGTCCTTTGGCTTCTAAACCAGTGATGGAAGGTAAAGGCGTATTATTCAAAAAATTCGCTGGCGTTGATGTATTCGATATCGAAATTGCTGAAAATGATCCAGACAAAATTGTGGATATTGTAGCTGCATTAGAACCGACTTTTGGCGGGATTAACCTTGAAGATATCAAGGCGCCAGAGTGTTTCTATATCGAGCAAAAATTGCGTGAACGCATGAATATTCCAGTATTCCATGATGATCAGCACGGTACTTCGATTATTGTCGGTTCTGCGCTCCTCAACGCGTTACAAATCAACGGTAAAAAAATTGAAGACATCAAGATCGTGGCTTCAGGCGCGGGTGCTGCTGCACTTTCTTGTTTAAATCTGCTTTGCGCTCTGGGTGCTAAAAAAGAGAACATCATCGTTGCCGATTCACGCGGTCTGCTGACTACACATCGCGAAGGCCTGGATGAATCTAAGAAAGCCTATGTACAAGACATTGAAGCTACTCAGCTTGGTGACGTGATTTCAGGTGCAGACATGTTCCTTGGTCTTTCTGCTGCGGGCATTTTGACCAAAGAAATGGTCAAGGTCATGGCTGAAGATCCGATCATCTTTGCCTTGGCGAACCCGGATCCAGAAATTCTGCCTGAACATGCGCATGAAGTTCGTGATGACGTGATCATGGCGACTGGTCGTTCTGACTATCCGAACCAGGTGAATAACGCACTGTGCTTCCCGTACATCTTCCGTGGTGCGCTGGACGTTGGCGCAACCACCATTAACGAAGAAATGAAAATTGCCTGTGTCCACGCGATCGCGCGTATGGCACACGTTGAGGCTGATGCGGCGACTTATGGTGAAAAATCAGCATCATTTGGCCGTGAATACCTGATTCCGGGTCCACTGGATCAACGCTTGATCCTAGAGATTGCCCCTGCTGTTGCACAAGCAGCCATGGATTCGGGCGTGGCAACACGTCCAATCACAGATTTCTCGCATTATCGTCAACGTTTGTCTGAGTTTGTCTACAACTCTGCATTCATGATGAAACCAATTTTTGAACAGGCTAAATCTGATCCTAAACGTATTGCCTATGCGGAAGGTGAAGACCTGCGTGTACTTCGCGCAGTTCAAATCGCGGTAGATGATGGTTTGGCAATTCCAATTTTAGTGGGTCGTCCAGCTGTAATTGAAGCCAACATCAAAAAGTTGGGCCTACGTCTTGAAGATGGCGTGAATATCACGATTGTTGATCAGGAAAAGAACCCGAACTATGAAATGTTTGCAGATGATTACTACAACATCATGCAGCGCAAGGGTGTAACGCCTGAATACGCACAGCGTGAAGCACGTCGCCGCTCTACCCTGATCGCAGCGATGCTTGTGAAACATGGCATGGCAGATGGTATGCTGTGTGGTACGTATTCAAGCTATGACATTCACCTGGACTTCGTCAGCAACATCATTGGCAAGAAAGATGGTCATAATACCTTCTTTACCCTAAATGCCTTGATGCTTGAAGACCGTAACTTGTTCATTGCCGATACCTATGTCAACACCAATCCAACAGCTGAACAGCTGGCTGAAATGACCATTCTGGCCGCTGAAGAAGTTCGCCGTTTTGGTATGACACCACGTATTGCCCTGCTGTCTCACTCAAGTTTCGGTTCAGACCAGCATGATGCCAGCGCGCAAAAAATGCGTAAGGTATATGACATCCTGTCTGAAATTGCGCCTGAGCTGGAAGTTGAAGGTGAAATGCACGGTGATGCTGCTCTGGATGAAAACATTCGTCAGTTTGCATTCCCGAATTCACGTTTCAAAGGCTCTGCAAACTTGCTGATCATGCCAAATCTGGATGCTGCCAATATCTCGTTTAACCTGTTAAAGGCAACTTCAGGCAACAACGTAACGATTGGTCCAATTCTGTTGGGTGCTGCGAAACCTGTCCACATTTTGACGCCGACTGCGACCACGCGCCGTGTGATCAACATGACTGCACTGACTGTTGCTGAAATCCAGCAAGCAGAACAAGATGCACTTTAAGCCAATGACAAGATAACGACGCATCAGCCTCGTTTCTTAACTTGAGAAAACCTCTATTCTGTAGCATGATGCTTGTAAGAATAGAGGTTTTTTCATGCAAGTTTATTTAGTAGGCGGCGCAGTTCGAGATCATTTGCTCGGACACCCCTATCACGAAAAAGATTATGTAGTCGTTGGTGCAACCCCCGCGCAAATGCTTGACTTAGGCTATCAGCCCGTAGGCAAAGATTTCCCTGTTTTTCTACATCCCCAAACAAAAGAAGAATATGCACTGGCGCGTACCGAACGTAAATCTAGCGCCGGTTATCATGGTTTTGAGTTTTATACCGATGTCAGCGTTACGCTAGAGCAGGATCTGATTCGTCGCGATCTGACCATTAATGCCATGGCCATGGATGATGCCGGCCAGGTTTATGACCCTTATGGCGGTCAACAGGATCTGGAAAACCGGATTCTACGTCATGTTTCCGATGCCTTTATCGAAGATCCATTGCGCGTACTGCGAATAGCCCGTTTTGCTGCCCGTTATACGAGTGCAGGTTTTGTGATTGCCGATGAAACTTTGGCGTTAATGCAACGCTTGACTGAAACCGGTGAATTAAATGCATTGACACCGGAACGCGTCTGGAAAGAAACTTCCCGTGCATTATCGGAACGTCATGCTGATGTGTATTTTGAAGTATTACGTCAATGTGGTGCTTTAAAGGTACTCTTCCCTGAGATTGATGCCTTATATGGCATTCCACAGCGCCCTGAATATCATCCGGAAATTGACTGTGGCATTCACACCATGATGTCCTTGCAGCAGGCGTGTCGTCAAAATTATAGTCTGGATGTACGTTTTGCCGTTTTAGTGCATGACTTAGGAAAAGCTTTGACGCCGCTTGAAGAATTACCGCGACATATCATGCATGAAGAGCGAGGCATCAAGCCAGTGAATGACCTGTGTGACCGTTTAAAAGTGCCGACGTATACCAAGCAGCTGGCTTTGGCTGTGTGCAAAGAGCATCTGAAATGCCATCAGGCCTTCAATCTTAAGCCGGGAACCTTATGGCGATTATTGCAACGTCTGGATGTGTTACGTCGCCCTGAACGTGTCGAAGCTTTTGTTCAGGCGTGTGAATGTGATTCACGTGGCCGTCTAGGTCTGGAAGATCGTGCTTATCCACAAGCCCAATACGTCCTTGATGCAATGCAGACCGTACGTGCCATCAAGGCACAAGACCTGCCTGCCGATATTCAGGGACCGGATATTGGCGAAATGCTGATTGAACGACGGATTCAGGCACTTGGTGAGCTTAAAGCACAACAAACCGCAACAATTGAATAATAAAAAAAGCACCTTCGGGTGCTTTTTTTATAGCTTAATTTCTCTTTATCAAAAAAGGAATTAAAACTATCTAATTCGCTGGATCAGGAAATATCTGCCGGAAAAGTAATCACCTTTTCCAGTTTCATTTGATTAGTTGCAATCATCAATAAACGGTCAATTCCCAAGGCAATCCCTGAACATTCCGGCATCTTCGGTAAAGCCGCCAGTAAATATTCATCGATGGGCATGACATGCAAGCTAAGTTTGGCTCGTTCAGCATTATCTGCCTCAAAGCGCGAACGTAATACGTCAGCATCAATCAGTTCATCATAAGCATTGGCCAATTCTAAACCTTCGATATACAGCTCAAAACGTGCGGCGACCAGTTCACCCTCTTCATCGATTCGGGTTTTGGCCAAAGAAGCCATTTCAGGGGGGAAATCGGTCAGGAATACTGCGGTATCAAACCCCAGACTCGGTTCAACCATATGTGAAAATAACAAGTCGATATAGCCAAGACGGTCATTTCCCAGATCCAGATTAAGACCAACGCGGCGGCAGCAATCTTTCAATTCCTGTAAAGTTGCCTGAAGCGGATTGAGATCCAGACGATCCATGAACGCGTGCTTATAACTCAAAATGGTCGGACGTATTTCGCCAAAACGTGCTTTCAAGGTCACATTCAACAGATCAGATACTTCAAACATCAAATCTTTTAAACTAAATCCCGGACGATACCATTCCAGCATGGTGAATTCGCTATTGTGCTTACGCCCATGTTCATCATCACGGAAGACTTTACAGATTTGATAAATGGGTCCAGAGCCACTGGCCAATAAGCGCTTCATGGCAAATTCAGGTGAGGTGTGCAAATAATGTGTATGCACTTTACCCAGCACATAGCGCTGTGCCTGTACCGAAGCTAAATGCACATCGGTCACACCGGCTTGAGACAAAATCGGTGTTTCCACCTCTAAGACATCGCGCTCAGCGAAAAACTGACGGATTTGACGATATAAATTCGCACGCGCATGCATGGCTTGAAGGTCACAAGTGGGTTGATACGTCATTGTCATGCCTTCGGCCCACCGTGTGCTGCCCACTCACGACGTAGTGGGTAGGTTTTACGTAAATGATCAAATGCCTGCTGATCCACCACCCTTTCTTTGAGACAGGCACGTAGATTGGCATCATCACGAGCAATATCATAAATTTGCGTCAAATGCCCTTGCAATGCCATTTTCAAATCCTGTCCCTGAAAAAACTGCTCACAGACAGGCAGCTGGGTTTCAAACTGTTTATTAGCTGCAAAACCGAAAGTTTGACAAAAAGCCTCATAGATCATCTGGGTACCACGTGCCTTGCCTTCTAGGCTATAGCCGGCAATATGCGGAGTCACCAAGGTGACCAGATCCAGAAGTTCTGCTGAAATCACCGGCTCATGCTCAAAAACATCCAAAATCGCGGTGCGATGTGTCGCCTGTATATCCTGGATCAGCGCGGCCTCTTCAATAACAGGCCCACGTGCTGAATTAATCAGGATTGCGTCAGGCTGCATTTGTGCCAATGCAGCAGCATTGAATAAATGATAAGTCGGATATGCGCCTGTTGTAGTTAAAGGGACATGAATCGAAATTGCATCCGCCTGCTGTAATAATTCATGAAATTCAACTTGATCAACCTGCTCTCTTTTCACCAAAGGATCATAGCCAATCACGCGCCAGCCCAAGAGCTTCGCCATGTAGACCAGTCGGGTTCCAACATTACCCAAACCGACAATACCCAAGGTAAATGTCGCATTGGCATCGAGTAATTCAGGACGCACCTGCAATAACGCGGTAATCACATATTCAGCCACTGCTTGCGCATTACAGCCGGCTGCATTACTCCATTGAATCCCATGCTGTTCTAATGCAGCAATATCCAAATGATCTGTGCCAATGGTGGCACTACCCACAAATTTAATCGAACTATTCTGTAGCAGTACTTCATTGACCTGAGTCACTGAACGTACCAACAGGCTATCGGCATCTTTGACATCATCTGCGCTTAAGGTTCGCCCTGCACAATGTTGAATGTCACCAAATTCGGAAAAGAAATAATCGGTAAATGCCAGATTTTCATCTGCGACAATTTTCATAATGAGATCCATATGATGCTTGGGCGTATGATAGCGCGTTGACGCCTCTGACTCTATATTTGGCCGATACGTCCATTTTTCAAGATTTTATGAATTAAGTTCAGGACTGAAGAATTTAATATTCAAGATCTGCAGCCTAAAAAGAAAAACCCCAATCTTTCGACTGGGGTTTTTAAAATTTGGCGGAAGCGGTGAGATTCGAACTCACGGAGGACTCACACCCTCGTCGGTTTTCAAGACCGGTGCATTAAACCGCTCTGCCACGCTTCCATGGCCGACATGATATAAACAAAAATCACGCTTGGCAAATATTTTTATGCTTTCGCTGCATCAACTGCACAAAATAAAATCAATTATATTAATCTGCTGAATTTTCTGGCTTTTCATAACGAATTGAATTGATGAACCAGAGTTTCTTGCCGGAGGGAGTCACTACTTCGGCTTCATCATCGACCTGCTTGCCCAATAACGCGCGTGCCATCGGCGAACTGATCGAAATATGCTGCGGATGATGATCATAAATTTCATCTACACCGACAATGCGTAAAGTTTTTTGTTCACCTTCTTCATTTTCAATGTCCACCCAGGCACCAAAATAAACTTTTCCTTCCTGCTCCGGGGAAAAATCGATGATTTTCAGTTCTTCGAGGCGCTTGCCGAGATACCTGACCCGTCGATCAATTTTACGCAAAATTTGCTTGTTATATTGGTAGTCTGCGTTTTCAGAACGGTCGCCAAGACTGGCTGCCCAGTTCACTTTTTTGGTAATTTCAGGACGTTCTTCATGCCAGAGATTCTTAAGTTCTGCCACCAATTTATCGTGTCCAGCACGGGTGATTAAGTTGGATTTCATACGTCTTGCTGATCAAATTTTCAGTGTTTTAACTTACAAACAGCTTATTTTATTTACCACTTTAACACAATGGTAAAATTCCAAAAAAATTAACTTTATATTTCAATATCTTAAAATTATTTTTAAAAATAATTTGTGTACAAAATTTGACAATCGTTTTTCAGATCATTAATATGCCACCAACTTCCGGAAATGCTTAATTTTTAATCTATGTAGTTTTTCTACATAATTATCTTTAAATCTCTTGTCATTTTGAATGACGTCATGACTGCCCAACCCTTATTGAATTTATCAAACTGTTAAAATTTCTGGCTTTGTTGGCTGTGATTTTTAGGGCATAAATTACTTGTAGCGGAGACAACATGCACAGTAGTTCATCCACTGGGTCGAGGCTTTGCCTAAGATCTGTAATTTCTTCTCTCCCTTTGAAAGCACTTGTACTGAGCACTGCATTTATTCCCCTACACAGTATCAATGCAAGTAAGACCACACTTCAGTTTGATCATGTGGTCAATAGCAATAAGTTGACCGTGGTTGCGGTTGAAAATCCGACTACTGTATTCCAGGATGGACAACATCTGCATGGCTTCGGTTATGATCTGGTTCGTAACTATGCTAACAATCTGAATGTAAAACTCGATTTTAAAATCGTTCCTGATAATCAGACTGCCCTACAGTGGGTTGCTCAGGGTAAAGCCAATCTGGCTATGACGACTACTGATATACGCACCATTGAAAACAAGCGTTTGACGTCGTTCTCGGCCACTTGTGGCGATGAATCAATTCTGTCGAGTAATGGCTTGAATACCAATTTAAATCTGGTGTTTAAATCTGCTACAGATCCTTTGAGCCAGACGGCCAGTGCTTTTGTCTGCAAAGGCAAACAAAGTGGTGCCATTAAGCAGCTTGCTTCATTTTATAATCAGAATGTCGTGAAAGAGGAATCTTGGACCACCATTCAACGTGATTTGAACAACCGTCTGCCGATCTATGAAGCGAGTTTTAAACAGACAGCGCAGCAGTATGACCTGGATTGGCATTTACTGGCGGCCATTGGTTATCAGGAATCTTATCTGAAACCGAATTCAGTTTCTCCGACGGGTGTGCGTGGTTTGATGATGCTGACCAACAGTACAGCAAAAGCCATGGGCGTGAGTAACCGTACCGATCCGGCTCAAAGTATTCAGGGTGGCGCCAAGTATTATGATCAAATGCTTAGTCGCTATGATCATATTCCTTTTCCAGATCGGAACTGGTTTGCACTGGTGGCTTATAATATGGGTCCAGGTGCAGTGAATCAGTTGCAAAAGCGCATTCAGTCGCAAGGCAAGAACCCGAATAACTGGGTGAACTTATATGCCTATCTGGATCAGAATAAAGCCAATAATGGTCGTTACCGTCAAGCGGTGCAATATGTGACCCGTATTCGTGCTTATCTGGAGCATATCAAGACCACACCACAATTGGTGAATATCTAAGCTAAAACCTTAGCATTAATCAAAATGCCATAAAAAAAGCTTACCTCAGGGTAAGCTTTTTTCGTCTTCATTCAGGCTAATGTTTTAGCAGAATTAAGCCGTGGTATTTTCAAGTACTTTCTTGAACAAATCTTTTTGTTCCTGACTTGGTTTTGCAGTCTGAAGTGCCATCAATTGTGACATATCACCCTGTACTTTGATTTTACCTGTCATGAAGGCCTGCATCGCAGCCGCCATATCAAACTCCAGGAAAACTTTACGTAGAGTTTCGCCATCCATATTCAGCGTGGTTTTGGCATTTGAAGACAAACCTTTTTTGATTGCCCCACTATCTAAAGATAGTTCAGTATTACCTGTAGTGTCCGCTACAACCAAATTAATCGCAAGGTTCGCCAAAGCTGGTGGCAAATTCAAATCGCCAGCTTGCGCAGTTAGAGTTTCTACAGTTGAAAACCAATCATCAGTTAAAAAAGCAGGCATGATCTTTCCTCAAATTATTTGTTCATTTGTGTCGACTATCCAGACGACATCATGTTGAAGCTATTATGCTTGTGCTTTGTTATATCATGATCATTAGCGCAAAGGCTAACGAATTTTGTACGCGCCGTTCAATTTTTGTAGTTCTATTTTTATTTATGTTTATAAGCAGACATCAACCCGCAGGCTGATGTCTACACGTTCTAAAATTAGTCTGCAGCAAAGCCCAGATTGACCATATTGATCCGACGGTTCTCGCCTTCCACAGCTTCTTCAGTTGAATCACCGCCTTTGAAGTCGAATTCACGCTGGCTGTCCAGCACTTCAAAATCAAATAATTCACGATCGACCAGCTGCGATGGCGAAACATTTTGCAATGCGCCAAAAATGCTGTGCAGACGTTTTGGATGTGCTTTATCCCAATCACGTAACATGTCATTGATAATTGCGCGCTGCAGGTTGTCCTGAGAGCCACATAAATTACATGGAATAATTGGAAATTGACGCATTTCTGCATATTTGATGATGTCTTTTTCTTCCACATAGGCCAGTGGGCGAATCAGAATGTTCTTTTTGTCTGAAGACAACAGTTTTGGTGGCATAGCTTTCAAGCTGCCGCCATGGAACAGGTTCAGGAAGAAAGTCGCCAAGATATCATCACGATGATGGCCTAAAGCAACTTTGGTCGCGCCAATTTCCTGCGCAAAACCGTATAAAGAACCACGACGCAAACGCGAACAGACTGCACAATAGGTTTTGCCTTCTGGCGTCAGTTTTTTGGTAATGCTGTAGGTGTCTTTTTCCAGAATGTAATACGGAATGTTATTTTCTTCTAAATAACGCGGCAGAACATCTTCAGGGAAGCCTGGCTGTTTCTGATCCAGATTCACAGCCACTACATCGAAATTGATCGGTGCGATGCGCTTGAACTGTAGCAGGATATCCAACAGGGTATAACTGTCTTTACCACCAGAAATACACACCATGACCTTATCGCCTTCTTCAATCATCTTGAAGTCACGAATGGCATGTCCGACCTGGCGGCGAAGCTTCTTCAACAAACGGTAGTAGGCTGAGCTTGTTGGCAGTTCAGGTTTGAAATTAAATCCTTGTTCGGACTCAACTGGCGAGTACATAGACGAGATTAACCCATAAAAAAAATACCGCGCAATTTTAGCCGATTCAGACCGCTATCGCATCAAAAGAATTTATTTTCATGAAAATGTCTTATTAGTTTCATTTTCATGTTTTATTTAGATTGATATATTGAACGATTGCGTTCATTTTTTAGTCAAGATGCTTATCTTTTGGACTTTTCCACAGTTGTCCACAAAAGCTGTGGATAACTTTGTGGATTGAAACAGACTTGACAACTTGTCCGGCTCAAAAGATAAGGCTTTTCTTTGAATTGATCATTTTTTGATCAATTTAATTATTAATAAAAATCAAATAGTTAACCCTGTCAAGCCTAAGGTTTTAAATTAAATCATATTTTTTTTTCTATCGCTAAAATGTAAAAAATGACTTGCATTTACAAACTCGTTTATAAATGCAGCGCACAAGTCTTTTCATTCCGTAATTTTTTGTTAAACTCTTTATTAAATTTTTCTCGCTTGTGTTTACTTAATATAAACAATGAAAATAAATGTGCATGTTTTGGGGCGTTATGGGATCAGTGGTTTGCTATTGGCAAGCTGTTGTCATTTTGCTTATGCTGGTCAAACGATCTATCAATTACGCGACAGTAATGGCAGTACTTTATTGACTAATAAGAAAAGTCGCTATAATCATCTACAGGTAGAAAAGAAAACCTATTATCCAGACAGCAATATTCACAGTTATAGCAACTGGGGCTCGAGTGAAGCCTCGGTATTGCCTAGCTATAGTAGAAATAAAAATGCCTATGACTCGATCATCCGTCAGGCAGCACAAACCTATGGTGTATCTGAAGGCTTGATTAAAGCTGTGATGCATACCGAATCCGGTTTTAATGTACAGGCACGCTCTCCAGTCGGTGCACAGGGCTTAATGCAACTTATGCCGGCGACTGCCCGTCGTTTTAATGTCAGCAATGCTTATGACCCGCAGCAGAATATTATGGCAGGTGCCAAATATCTGGCCTGGTTATTAAAACGCTTTAATGGCAATACCACCTTGGCACTGGCAGGCTATAATGCTGGTGAAGGTAATGTCGTTAAATATAAGGGCGTACCACCGTTTCGTGAAACTCAGGACTATGTCCGTCGTGTCAGCAGCCGTTATCAGAACCTATATGCTCAAGGTCTAGGTAATCATAGTGCTGCCTATACAGCATCTTCTGATACTGGCCGTGTGATTGCCAGTTCTGACAATTATTCGACTGGAACCACCACAGCTTCCAATATTCAGGCTGCCAATTATCAGCGTCAGATCATTGCTCAAGCGGATGGCAGTTTCACCGATGCACCGGCAGGCTCTTATGCCACCGCCAATGCGTCAGCATCTGCAAAAATATATTTAAGTGAATAATTCCTAAACAGCTTTGTTTTTAAAGACCTATGTTTTTATTTGTACAAAGAATATCCTGTGTTTTTTGTAGCCAAATGCTATTTTTTCCTTGAATTCTTCTCGATTTCACCGCATATTGATTTCAATGATTTACATTTAATAATCAGATTATTTTTCTGTAATAAGAGGATTTCTCAATGATGCGGATTGGTTTGTTCTTGCTAACCAACCTCGCGGTACTGGTTGTAGCTGGCATTATCTTGTCACTCTTCGGTGTCGGTAGTTACCATGGCGCAGGTGGCTTGAATCTAGGCAACCTGTTGGTCATCTGTTTTGTGTTCGGTATGGTCGGCTCAATGATTTCCCTGTTCATGTCTAAATGGATGGCGAAAAAGACCACGGGTACTGAACTGATTGACCCGAATGCACCTCGTAACCAAGCTGAAGCCTGGTTGCTCCAAGAAGTTGCACAACTTTCTCAGCGTGCAGGCATTAAAATGCCGGAAGTGGGTATTTTCCCCTCTTACCAGTCGAATGCCTTTGCCACCGGCTGGAACAAAAATGATGCTCTCGTTGCGGTATCAACTGGCTTGCTTGAGCGTATGAACAAAGACGAACTTCGTGCTGTATTGGCGCATGAAATCGGTCACGTTGCCAATGGCGATATGGTGACTCTTGCCCTGATCCAGGGTGTGGTGAACGCCTTTGTAATGTTCTTCGCACGTGTCGCAGGTGATTTTATTGATCGCAATGTCTTTGGTCGTGAAGAAGGTGAAGCTCCGGGTATTGCCTATTTCGTAATTACCATTGTGCTGGATATCGTGTTCGGTATCTTGGCGTCGTCGATTGTGATGTGGTTCTCTCGTCACCGTGAATACCGTGCTGATGAAGCAGGCGCACGTCTGGCAGGTAAACAAGCTATGATTTCAGCATTACTGCGCTTACAGGCAGAATCTGAAATGCCAGATGCCATGCCGAAAGAAATGAAAGCATTTGCGATTTCTGCGGGTAAAGAAGAAGGCTTTAGCCTTGCTGCATTGTTCCAGACACATCCAAGCATCGAACAGCGTGTCGCTGCATTGCAACAACTTGATTGTGCTTAAGTAAAACTTTAGTTTTGATTCAAAAAAAGCCTGCTATTGCAGGCTTTTTTATTGGATTTAATTATTCTTTAGCTGACCTATCATTGGCTGAACCATTGATACAGCGCCACAGCACCCCACCCGATCGCGATAACAAATAAAATCAGGAATAAAGTGCCTAAAATATCGGGGATGTGAATCCAGATCCAGGCCACCACGGGATTGCGCCAGAATGCAGATTGCTGTTGTTTGCGCTCCAGACTTTCATGCAAAAATGGATGCACCACATGCCGGTCACTGCTAATCTGATATTCCTCACGAATATGCAAGTGTACGACATCGAGTGCCTTGCGACTGGGCCGGATAAAAATATCAAAGACCGTGCCCGCCACCGGAATAAATCCTACTACCGCATCGATCGCCGCCATCTTCATCACTGGATTGAGTTTGGCACTCGGCACCCCGATCTGTTTGGCCTTATGAATGGCATAACAGGTCAATACAAAACCGGCAATATCTCCCGCAACCGGAATCGTACTTAAAGCCGCGTCTGCCCCTACTCCTTGCTTGGTAAACGGAATACGCACCACGGAGTCCATCATATTGGCAAACTTGGCCAGATCACGTTCCAGACGTATCACCTCTTGTTGGCTTAGTTTTGGTTTTTGTCCAGGCTCAGGCATAGGTTATTCCAGAAATGATGCTGATTTTCTTGAGCATAAAGTATTTTTTCTACGCTGATGTATCAATCTGTGAATTAAAACAATAATTTGGAAGCAACGAATAAATACAGAATCACACCGGTAGCATCGCAGATAGAAGTCACCAACGGCGCCGAAGCACTGGCAGGATCAAGTTTGAGTTTATTTAAAATAAAAGGCAGACTCATGCCGATCAGGCAGCCCATCAATACAATCCCGAGCATACTGATGGCCAGCACCACAGCTACCATGATATCTCCCCGAATATAACCCAGAATGGATACCGCAATCGCCATAGTGCCGCCTAGGCACAGCGCCACCAGCGATTCGCGACTGAGCAGGTTAAACCAGTCCTTGAACTCGACATCGCCTGTGGCCAAGGCACGCACCATCAAGGTGGCTGATTGCGAACCGGCATTCCCGCCACTCCCCACCAAAAGCGGCAAGAAAAATACCAGCACGATATGTGCGGCAATGATCTCTTCAAAGTGTGCAATGCCGATTCCAGAGAGCAGACTGCCAAAAACCAGAATGACCAGCCAAAAGACCCGCTTCTGATACAGGGTCAAAATCGGGGCAGTTTTAAGGCTCATTTCAGTCAACGGCGTCACTGCACCCGACTTTAAAATATCTTCCGTAGTTTCGGCTTCGACAATGTCCATAGCATCGTCATAGGTGACAATCCCTAAGAGTTTTTGCTGCGCATCAACCACAGGTAGGGCAATAAAATCATAATAGGCCAAGGCTCTAGCCACAATTTCCTGATCATCTGTTACTTGGGCAGAAATCACTTCGCTTTGCATCACCTCGGCAATGCTCAGCTCAGGTAAGGCCTGTATGATCTGCCTTAAGGAAATCACACCGATCAGCCGTTTTTCTGCATCGACAATATATATCAGATACAGGGTTTCCTGCCCGGCGGCCACTACACGTAAAGCCTGTATCGCTTCACCCATGGTTAAATCGGGTGAGAGCGTCACAAAACGTGAGCTCATCATGGCACCCGCTGTACCTTCCGGATAGATGGCCAGATCTTTGAGTGTCTGCTGGGATTCTTCAGATAATGCGCTCATCAATTGCAGCTGTAGCGGCGGCGAAAACTGCTTATAAATATCGACAAAATCATCAGAAGGCATTGCATCCAGAATGGGAACAAGTTCTGAAATAGATAAGTGCTGTGCCACGTTTAACTGCTGCCCTAGGGGCATAAAAGCATAGACCAAGCTTGGTTCATTCAGTTCCCTTAAAATTCGGGCCTGTTGCCGAGCATCTAAACGACTTAAAATGCGCGCCTGATCGGCGACATTCAGCTGACTGAGTAAACCTACAGCGATGTCGTGATTTTCAGAATGTAATTGTTGTTGGATATGCTGGATTTTTTCTGAAATTGTCGGCATAAGCAGCTCATTATAAAAGTCTGGCATTCAAGAGATGTTTGTCCTGATCCCTATGTATCCTAATTTTTCATGTGAATAATTTTAATGATCATGCTGCAATATGACGATATTTTTTGTATAAATCAATTCCTCGATATTTAGCCAGAAAAAAGCCTGACTGAGTCAGGCTTGTTCACTTTCTAAAGATGGATGCTCTATCACCACTGATTGAGAAACCGTTTTTTTAATCATGAGACTACGGATCAATACATACATAAAGGGAATAAACAGCAGTACCAGGACAGTAGCAAATAGCACCCCACCAAAAACACTACTGCCAATCTCCTGCCGGCTGATTGCACTGACGCCCGTGGCAAACATCAAAGGCAATACACCCGCTGCAAATGCAATGGAAGTCATGACAATAGGACGCAAGCGTAAGCCCGCAGCCATTATCGCGGCCTGAACCGGAGTATGACCTATCCGCTCTGCTTGTGCGGCAAACTCTACAATCAAAATGGCATTTTTACAGGACAGACCGATGGTCGTCAACAAGGCAATATGGAAGTAAATATCGTTCGCAAAACCAAACCAGACACAGAACAGAATACTTCCTCCCACGCCCAGAGGAATCGCGGTCAACACCACAGCAGGAATCGTCCAGCTTTCATAGAGTGCCGTTAAACATAAGAAAATAAAGGCAATCGAAATTAGATACAAGAAAATAGCTTGCCCACTGCTACGTTTTTCTTCTAAGGCGGCTCCACTCCAGGCCAAATTTACTCCGTCTTGTTCATCGACTAAAGCTTCGACATCTTGCATGGTTTGACCCGAAAATTGATCTTTGGGAATACTTGCATATACAGGCACGGCGTTATAGCCCATATAACGGTTGATACTATTCGGTCCACCTTGCCAATTCAGCGTAGTGAATTGATTAAACGATAACATTTCGCCTTTGCTATTACGGACATGCCAATGTGCCAAATCTTCAGGTTTAGAACGGAACTCCGCTTCGCCTTGCATGATGACCCGTTTGATTTGCCCACGATCAATAAAGTCGTTGATATAAGTACCACTCCAAGCCGCAGCCAACGTACTGTTAAAACTTTGCTGAGGTACGGCATATTTGAGTAAACGTTCTATATCCAGTTTAATATTCAGCTCTGCACTTTCTTTGGGTACATCAAGTTGTAAATATTCAATCGATGATTTTGCTTTGGCACGGGTTTCAATCTCAGAGAAGGATTGCTGTAAAAACTCGCTACCCCTTGAATCTAGATCTTGTAACCAGAAGTCGACCACACGTCCATTACTTGACATAGAAGGCGCCATAAAGAAAATCTGGGCATTGGCATGATTGGCAAAGTGCTTTTGTGCACGATCTACAATGGCAAAGACGGTATCTTCAGGATTTTTACGCGCTGCCCAGTCCTTTAATACGACAAAAAGCTGACCACGATAAGGCCCAACTCCAACATTGTTTCCACTATACCAAATCCCAATGCTCTGGATGCGCTCAGATTCATGCTGCATTAAATAGTCTTGGACTTCACGCCCGACTTTTTCTATCTCAGAACGTGGTGCATTGCCCGGCATCACAATTTGACCCATGACAAAGCCCATATCTTCCGTTGGCATCAGCCCTTCGGGCAAGGTTTTATAAAGCCAGCCAAAGCCTAAAACACATATACTAAATACAGCCAACATCGTCATTTTAAACTGCATGCTACGTGCAGAAAGCTTTTGGTAATGCATGGTGAGCTTATCCATGCCACGATTAAAACGCTGTGCCCATTTTGGTTGATATGGTTGACGCTTTAGCAGTTGCGCTGCAAATGTAGGGGTGATGATAAGTGCCACCAATAAAGAAAGTAGCATTGCCACGACCAACGTGATGGAAAACTGACGATAGATGACTCCTGTCATACTGCCAAAAAATGCCATGGGAATAAATACAGCCGTTAAGACCAACGTAATCCCGATCAATGCACCGCTAATTTCCTTCATTGACTTTAAAGCTGCAGCCTGAGCATCCAAATGTTCTTCATGCATCAAACGTTCAATGTTTTCCACGACCACAATGGCATCATCGACCAGCAGGCCAATCGCCAAAATCAGGGCAAACAAGGTAAAACTGTTTAAGCTCATTCCTAATACATACAGCACCGCAAATGTGGCTAAAACTACAATCGGAATCGTGACTGCAGGAATAATAGTGGCGCGCCAGTTTTGCAGGAAGATAAACATCACCAAGACTACCAGTACCATCGCTTCAACCAGAGTTTTCGCGACTTGTTCAATTGAACTGGTAATAAATGGGGTTTTGTCCATGGTCATACGTAATTGATAATGTGCAGGCAAATTGGCTTGGGCATTTTTCAATACCGTTTGCATCTGCTCTGAAACCGCAATCGCATTACTCCGTGGCGCCAATTGAATCGATAATGCAGCGGATAAATGACCGTTGGTATAATTTAAATGGTTATAACTTTCTGCCCCTAACTCAACACGTGCGACATCTTTCAAGTACAGTACTGAACCTGAATCTGTTGTTTTCACAATAATTTTTTCAAATTCATCAATGCTACTTAAACGTGATCCTGCACTGACCTTGGCATTCATGTATTGATCTTGTGCTGTCGGTAATCCACCAATAAAACCTGACACAAGTGGTGCATTTTGTGCCTCGACTGCATTGCGAATATCACTCGGCATCAGATTAAATTGGCGTAGTTTATGTGGATTGAGCCAAATGCGCATCGCATAGCCTGCGCCATAAAGCTCCACCTCACCCATTCCGTCAATACGGGAAAAACGCGGTTCGACATGCACCATTAAATAGTCAGCAAGCTCTGTCGGTGTCGCCTTCCCTGATTCATCATATAAACTCAGTAATGCAAATTGATCATAACCTTGTTTATAAACAGCCACTCCATTTTGCTGGGTTTCTTCAGGCAATCGACTTAGCACACCATTGACCGCATTTTGCACTTGCAACAGTGCCTGATCGAGATCCACGCCTTGCTCAAACGACAGGGTCAGATTTGCACGTCCCACGCTACTGTTGGACTGAAAGCTTTCCAAACCTTCAATGCCTTTTACCGCTTGTTCTAAAATTTGCGTGACCGATTGCTCAACGGTTTCCGCAGATGCACCACGATACCCCGCAGAAACCCCTAACGCAGGTGCGTCCATATTCGGCATATGCTCAATGGGAATTTTTTGCAGTGCAAAAATTCCTAATACCATCATGATAATGGCAATCACGGCTGCAAATTTAGGTCGATAAATAAAAAAGTGTGACAACATGAATAAAAATCCCCATCAGATGCATTCTCACGACACATTCTTGTATGAATAGATGATTTTTATAGCAATTTTCACACCATGCTGAAAACGCAACCAGTCATTGGACGAGTTTTGGCGATAAAAAAATCCCCGTATAAACGGGGATTTTTCAGCTCTAGAGTTTTCCTTTATTTTAAGCACGCGATTTTTTGATGATGAGTCGACGAATTAAAACATACATAAATGGAATAAAAATCAGCACCAGCAATGTTCCAAAAATGACACCACCAAATACACTCACGCCAATTTCCTGACGACTCACCGCACCAGCGCCTGTAGCAAAGACCAGCGGTAAAATCCCTGCGCCAAAGGCCAAAGAAGTCATCAAAATTGGACGTAGACGTAAAGACGCACCTTCTAGTGCGGCTTCTACTACCGATTTACCTTGTTGCTGCGCTAATGAAGCAAATTCCACAATCAGAATGGCATTCTTACAGGACAGACCAATGGTAGTCAGCAAGGCAATCTGGAAATAGATATCATTCGGGAAACCAGCCAGATAACTGAAAATAATATTGCCGCCAATCCCGAGTGGAATAGCTGACATCACGGCGGTTGGAATGCTCCAGCTTTCATATAAAGCCGCCAGACAAAGAAAAATAAAACCAATTGAAATCAGATACAGCCAGATCGCCTGATTATTGGACTGTTTTTCCTCGAAAGAAAGACCGCTCCAGACCACATCCACCCCTTCCTGCTCGGCAATTAAAGCTTCCACATCTTGCATGGCCTGGCCGGAACTGCTGTCTTTGGCCCGATCGGCTTCCATTTGCAATGCGGTATACCCCATAAAGCGGTTGACCACTTCAGGACCACCACTCCAGCCCACTTGCGAGAAGTTACTGAAAGGCACCATCTGATTTTGGTCATTTCGTACATGCCACTGTGCCAGATCTTCCGGCTTAGAGCGGAATTCAGCATCACCCTGCATAATCACCCGTTTAATCCGACCACGATCAATAAAGTCATTGATATAACTGCCGCCCCAAGCACTGGATAAAGTACTGTTGATTGCCGATTGAGTCAGGCCGTTGGCCATGGCCTGTTTCTGATCAATATTGACACGTAGTTCTGCTTTGTCAGGATTAGAACGCTTGCCCAGATTTTCAAAGCTTGTATAGTTGCCCGCCCGAGCTTCCAGCGCTTTAAATTGCTGTTCCAGATATTGCCGGCCATTGCCATTGATATCTCGAATCCAGAAATCCAGACCATCGGTTTGTCCCAGACCATTGACTGAAGCTGGCATGGACACGTTAATTTGTGCATTGCGATTACTTTGAAAATGCTTCAAGGCCCGTTCACGAATCGCTTGTGCAGTATTGTCCTGACCGGAACGCTCATCCCAATGTTTCAACGCTACAAAACCGGTCGCGAGGTTCTGACCAGTTCCAGAGAAATTTCGCCCATAACGGATCATCACCAGATTGACATTAGCTTGTTCCTGATCCAGAAAATACTTACGGACTTCTTCACCGATCTGAATGGTATTTTTCATCGGAGCGCCTTCCTGCAATTTGATTTGCAAGCTTAAGATCCCCTGATCCTCACTCGGCAAGAAACTGGTCGGCAAAGCACGATAGAACAGCGCAAACACACCGATCAATCCAGCAAACAATAGTAGACAAATCGCCTGACGCTGAATCGTGAGTTTAGACAAATTCAGATAACGATGTTTTAAATGATCCAGTTTCTGGTTAAACCAGGATGCCCATTTTGCCGGTTTAGGATTCGGTTTTAGAATAAGCGCGCACAATGCTGGGGTTAGAATCAATGCCACCATTAAGGACAGCGACATGGCCGCAACCAAAGTGATAGAAAATTGGCGATAGATCACGCCAGTCGAACCACCAAAGAAAGCCATCGGAATAAAGACTGCGGTCAAAACCAAAGTAATCCCGATCAGTGCTCCACTAATTTCCTGCATGGATTCCAGGGCCGCGTCCTTGGCAGACAGTTGCTTTTCATGCATCAACCGTTCGACGTTTTCCACCACAACAATCGCATCATCCACCAACAGGCCGATCGCCAGAACCAGCGCAAATAAGGTTAAGGTGTTGATACTCATACCCAGTGCATACAGCACCGCCATCGTACCCAAAATCACCACTGGAACAGTCACGGTAGGAATCAAAGTGGCACGCCAGTTCTGCAAGAAAATGAACATCACAATGATGACCAAGATCACGGCTTCGATCAGGGTTTTGATCACTTCTTTAATTGATTCTTGTACAAAAGGCGTATTGTCACGTGGGTAAGCAATTTTATAGCCTTCAGGCAATTGCTGGGAAATACGGGCAATTTCAGCCTTAATCAGATTAGAGGTGGCAATGGCATTGGCCCCTGAGGCCAGTGAAATACCCAGACCTGCTGATGGATAACCATTATTGGTACTATAAGACTGATAATTTTCAGCACCCAGTTCTACCCGCGCAATATCTTTCAAATAAATAAAGCTGCCGGCACGATCCGATTTGACAATAATATTCTGGAATTCTTCTACAGTTTTTAGCCGTGAACCCGAAGTAACTTTGGCATTCAGGTATTGCTCGTCTATGGCTGGAAGATCACCAATCGCACCAGCAGCGACCTGAGTATTCTGGGCTTCAATCGCAGCACGCACATCACTTGGCATCAGGTTATATTGTTTTAATTTTGCCGGATTCAGCCAGATCCGCATCGCATATTGTGAACCAAAAACATCCACCTCACCAATGCCTTCAATCCGGGAAATGTCCTGTTCCAGATGGGTCATCAGATAGTCGGAAAGTTCAATATTGTTGCTGCGCCCCGACTCATCATACAGGCTGATCACCATATGGGTATCACCGAGCGATTTAAAGACATTAACGCCTTGGCGTTGTACATCTTCCGGTAATCGGTTTAGTACCCCATTAATCGCATTTTGTACCTGAACCTGTGCAGTATCTGGGTTGGTGCCATTTTCAAAGCTAATACTGACCCGGCTGCGCCCTGAAGAATCACTACTCGAACTGAAATACAGCAGATGATCAATGCCTTTGATTTGCTGTTCCAGCACTTGAGTCACACTTTCTTCCACAGTTTCTGCAGAAGCACCGCTATAAGTTGCTGCCACCGTTATCCTTGGCGGGGCAATGTCCGGATAACGTTCCACTGGCAGGTTCATCACTGCGAACAAGCCGATTGCCATGACAACAATCGCCAGTACCCCAGCGAAGATCGGGCGGTGGATAAAAAATTTAGACAGCATAAGTCCGGGTCACTTTTAATTAAATAGGGGTAAATTGATGCAGAACATAAGCATGCTATATCCAAATATTCAGTGACATAGCACTAGAATGCAAGAATTAAACACATAAAAACTGCGATAAAAACCAATCATGGAGAAATTATGGATAATCCCTCTTGAGCATATTCTTGAGATTGCTCTTCCCTATTTATTAATAGCATTTTTCCAAACAAAAAACCCTGCATCTGCAGGGTTTTTTGGTGAATCAATTGAGCGGATTAAGCGCTGAACTGGTTCATTGTGTTTTTAGAATCATCACCAGCTTTCAATGCATTGTCACCAGCGAAGATTTCTTTGTGGTCATCACCGATGTCAGAACCAGCCATTGCTTGGTGTTTAACACATGCGATACCGCCGCGGATTTCTTTACGTTGTACGCCAGCAACATAAGCCAACATACCTTCAGTACCGAAGTAACCTTGAGCAAGCTCATGAGTAGAAAGTGCAGCTGTGTGGTAAGTCGGAAGTGTGATCAAGTGATGGAACACACCCGCTTCACGAGCAGCGTCAGCTTGGAATGTACGAACTTTTTCGTCAGCTTCAGCAGCCAGTTCAGTTGCATCGTACTCAGCGCTCATTAACTTAGCACGGTCGTAAGCAGAAACGTCTTTACCTTCAGCAACCCAACGGTCATACGCTTGTTGACGGAAGTTTAAAGTCCAGTTGAACGAAGGCGAGTTGTTATAAACAAGTTTCGCATTTGGAACTGTTTCACGTACACGGTTAACCATGTGAGCGATTTCAGCAACGTTAGGCGTCGCAGTTTCGATCCAAAGCAAGTCAGCACCGTTTTGTAGGCTAGTTACACAGTCAAGTACAACGCGGTCGATTTGCGTGCCTTCACGGAACTGGTATAGACCAGAAGCAAGACGTTTAGGACGGTGAAGTTTACCATCACGCTTGATCAGAATTTCGTCTTCTTGCGCTTCTGAAATGTCGATTTCAGTTGTGTCTAAGTAGCTAATGTATTGAGAAGCGATGTCGCCTGGCTCTTTAACCACTGGGATTTTTTGAGTCAAGTCAGCGCCTTCAGAGTCAGTACGTGCAACGATGATACCGTCATCAAGACCCATTTCTAGGAATGCATAGCGAAGAGCGTGGATTTTCGCGATGAAGTCTTCGTGTGGAACTGTTACTTTACCAGCTTGGTGACCACATTGTTTCGCATCAGAAACCTGGTTTTCGATTTGTAGTGCACAAGCACCCGCTTCGATCATTTTCTTAGCAAGTAAGTAAGTCGCTTCTTCGTTACCGAAACCAGCGTCGATGTCTGCAATAATTGGCACAACGTGAGTTTGGAAGTTGTCGATTTGTGAAGTGATTTCAGCTGCTTTAGCAGTGTCGCCCGCTTCTTGTGCTTTTTTAAGTGCACGGAACAAGTCGTTTAATTCTTTCGCGTCAGCTTGACGTAAGAATGTGTAGATTTCTTCGATCAATGCAGGAACAGACGTTTTTTCGTGCATAGATTGGTCAGGAAGTGGACCGAATTCTGAACGAAGCGCTGCAACCATCCAACCAGAAAGGTAGATGTAGCGACGTTCAGTTGTACCGAAGTATTTTTTGTTCGCAATCATTTTTTGTTGCGCGATGAAACCGTGCCAGCAACCTAGTGATTGAGTGTATTTGCTAGAGTCTGCATCATAAGCAGCCATATCACGACGCATAATTGCCGCTGTATATTTCGCAATGTCTAAACCAGTTTTGAAACGGTTTTGAAGTTGCATACGCGCAGCATCTTCAGGACTGATGTCTGCCCAAGTGTTACCGAATTTCGCTTTTAATTCGCGGATTGCATCAATCGCTGTTTGGTATGTAGTCATGATATATTCCTGTAATAATATTAGGATTTTTCTGCAACGAACCGCTCAAATCACACCCTCAATGACTTGTTCAGATTTTCGACGATCCGTTGGGATAGCTAAAGATTAGTGGGCTTATGAAAATTAATCCAATAGTCTGCAAGAATCTTCAGTATTTATTTAAAAAATGAGTAGATCAAAGTCTTATTACAATCTTGATAGATTAAATTAAGATTATGTTTTATATATATTTATTTAAAAATAAAAATGGATAAAATTTCCACATGTTGCTTAAAAATAATTCATTAGACTTAAGTCTGGATATGGGGTTTATGCCCTTTTATCTTTAAAAAATACTGATCTTTGATGATTTATTCAACTTGATGAATTCTCGATTTAGTGTACTTTTCACTCAAATACTGAACGTAAGAACAGCCTTTCTCATGTTCTTTTAAAGCGAAAAGATGGTTTTCATTTCCCTCTATAAAAAGGCTAAATGATATTCTATTTAACGTGCATCTTTTCTCTTATGTACACTTTGAATAATGGAGCTTAAGCCTGTGTTAATTTTGTAAACTTTATCAGTGAGCACATGGCTTTTTTTCATCGACGCTTTACACAAGGCCCGGCAATTATGGCATAATCTTCATA
This sequence comes from Acinetobacter sp. CIP 64.7, assembly GCF_000369745.1. Classification (GTDB taxonomy): domain Bacteria; phylum Pseudomonadota; class Gammaproteobacteria; order Pseudomonadales; family Moraxellaceae; genus Acinetobacter; species Acinetobacter fasciculus. Next base: position 518,633 of record NZ_KB850178.1, read on the forward strand.
ATTTCTTGTATTTATTCTCGGTATTTCTTTTATGAATCTGGAGCGGGTCGATCTCAATCTATTAATTTATCTTGATGTACTTCTTCGCGAAAAAAATGTCACACGTGCAGCAGAACAACTGGGCGTTACCCAGCCTGCCATGAGTAACATCTTACGCCGATTACGCAATTTATTTAATGATCCCCTCCTGATTCGTTCTTCTGAAGGCATGACACCCACTGAACGTGCCTTAGAATTGCAGCCCCGCATTCGAGATGCGCTCGCTGATCTGTCGATGATCCTGGAACCACGTACCGAGTTCCGTCCATATACCTCAAATCGTGTCTTCCGGATCATGACCTCGGATTATGCAGAAGCCACGCTGGTTCCACGTCTGGTTAAAGCCCTACGTTCAGAAGCACCGAACGTGGTATTAGACTTCCTGACGCCAAGTGACGTGTCATATCGTGACATGGAACAAGGCAAGGTCGATCTGGCAATCAACCGTTTTAATGAAATCCCGCAAAGTTTTCATCAGGTTTTGGTCTGGCGTGACAGCTTTTCTTGCCTTTTAAATAACAAGCATCCTGCCGCAAGCAACTTAAACCTTAAAAGTTACCTGGATGCACAGCATATCTGGGTTTCCAAAACCGGTATGGGTGTTGGCTTCGGGGTAAATCCTGAAAAACAGGCCGGTTTAGGCTGGATCGATCAGGCTTTAGAACGTATTGGCCAGAAACGTAAAATCTCAGTCTTTACCCGTCACTATCAAATGCCGGGATTATTGGCTGCCAATGTCGATCTGGTCGCAACACTGCCTTCACGCATTGCACGTTTGCAAGCCAAGAATCACAATTTAATTCTCAAAGATCCGCCGTTTTATATTCCTGAATTTGAATTGAAAATGGCATGGTGTCCTTTATTGCATCATCATCCGGCGCATCGCTGGTTACGTCAGCTGATTTTATATGTCGCCCGCCAGATGATTGAAGAAGAAAACCGTGAATTCCTGAGCAATAATTCTCAATTTTCACATTATTAAACTCAAAATCTTCTAAATTCTTATTTTTTAAGATTATACTTTGAAGACTTGAGAGGTAGTTTTTACACCTCAAGTCTTTTTTTGTGTTAAAAATATCCCAAGATACTATTCATCCACAGGTGGATTTGTGAGCCTCTTACAAAATATCGTGATTATCTTAATACTCATCGCGGGGGCCGGTTTTTTATCTTTAACAGAAATCGCCCTCGCAGGTGCCCGTAAAGTCAAACTCAAAATTCTGGCTGAATCGGGTGAACATCGCGCTCAAAAAGTTTTAGATCTACAAGAAAATTCTGCTGACTTCTTCGCAGCCTCTCAAATCGGTTTAAATGCAGTCGCTATTCTCGGCGGTATTTTAGGTGAAGGCGCTTTCCGTCCTTATATTTTTAATTTTGTTTCCCGCTTTTACCAAGGTCCTTGGACTGAAAATATCAGCTTTGTGCTTTCTTTTACTGTCGTTACTTCTTTATTTATTTTATTTGCAGATTTAATGCCGAAGCGTCTGGCCATGATTGCGCCAGAAAAGATCGCAGTCTCAGTCATCGAGCCAATTCAGATTTTCATTAAAGTCTGCAAACCTTTGGCCTGGTTTATCAATGCCATTGCTAACATGCTGTTCCGTCTGTTTAAAGTGAATACCATCCGTGATGACAATATTACTTTTGATGATATTTCCGCAGTGATGGATGCCGGTGCACAGGCCGGTGTACTACAAAAACAGGAACATCATTTCATTGAAAATGTATTCGAGCTTGAAGAGCGTAACGTTCCTTCGAGTATGACTACCCGTGAAAATGTGGTGTTCTTTACCTTAAATGAACCGGAAGTAAGTATTCGGCAAAAGCTGGCGGAATATCCCTATTCCAAGTTTCTGGTGTGTAGTAATGACATCGACAGTGTGATTGGCTATGTCGATGCCAAAGATATTCTGGTGCGTATTTTGAATAACCAGTCGCTGCTGCAGCTCAATGAAAATACCATCCGTAATGTGTTGACCATTCCGGATACTTTGACCTTATCGGAAGTTCTGGATCGTTTCCGCTCTACCAAGGAAAAGTTTGCCGTTGTCATTAATGAATATGCGCTGGTCGTTGGGGTGATTACCCTTTCCGATATTATGATTACCGTGATGGGTGACTGGGTGACGCCTATTGAAGCCGATCAGCAAATTATTAAACGAGATAATAATTCCTGGTTGATTGAAGGCAGTACACCGATTGAAGACATCAAGCATGCGCTTGAAATTGATGAGATGCCTGATGATGAAAACTATGAAACCATCGCTGGCTTCATGATGTATAAATTACGCAAGATTCCACGTCCTGCAGATGCAGTGATATTTGGTGCTTATAAGTTTGAAGTGGTGGACGTCGATCACTTTAAAATTGACCAGTTACTGGTGACCCGCCTAATCGAAACCAATTCAGTTATTCAAGAAGAATCAGATTAATCTGGTTCTTCTTTTTAGCCCTCTATTCAAAAAATTAGGGTGTGTTGACACTTTTAGCTTAAAAAAATAGCGAAGTAGTAAAATCAAATCGCCAAACCCAATTTTACTATTCGCTATGCCTCGTACCATGCTGACAGATCAACACTGGCAAAAGTTGAAAGTTATTCTGCGTAATTTATCCATTCACCACAACTCAAATTTACGCAATTTTATTGAAGCTATTCTCTATAGAATTAGAACAGGCTGTCCGTGGCGAGATATTCCTTCTTGTTTTGGTCATTCAAACTCTATTTTCAAACGTTTTAATCGTTGGTCAAGCAGCGGTAAGTTACTTAGATTATTCAAATTACTAGCCTCATGCCCCGATATGGAGTGGATTTTTATTGATGGCTCTCATGTACGTGCTCATCAACATTCTGCCGGTATAGCGAATCAATCTATTTCTAAAAGTGTAGGAGGAAACTCCTCAAAAATACATTTGATTGTTGATGCACATGGCAATCCTATTGATTTCATGATTACCGATGGAACCACACATGATGTTAAAGTTGCACCTGATTTAATATCAACATTAGATTTAAAAGAGACAAAAGTGGTATGTGCAGATAAAGGCTATGATTCAGAACCACTGCGTGAACAGATCAGGAAAACAGGGACTAAAGCGAATATACCAAAGAAAACAAATAGCCAATCGAACAATGATCATATGGACTGGTATTTATATAAAATCAGGAATTTAGTTGAAAATATGTTTTGTAGATTAAAGCAATTTAGAGGAATAGCTACTCGATATGACAAGCTCAAAAGAAATTATCAAAGTTCTGTTGCTTTAGCCTGTATATTTTTATGGCTACCTAGGGTTAATTATGAACAGTAAATGTCAACAGACCCTATTCTAATAAAAAAATCATAAGGTGAGTGATGAATATTTCTGCATTATTGGCATGTCTGTTTTTTTATTCAGCCCTGTATTTATTTTACTTCTTTTTTGCCAAACAGCAGAATCTCCTGCTTTTACTGGCAGCCATCATTCTGATGGTTTTAACGGTTTTCATTATTCCCTCCTCGCATGAACGTCGTCGTCAAGGTTTCGACTCGACCTTGAGGTTTGGAGAGTATTTTTATTGGCCCTTGATCATCTGGTGGCGTTTATTTATTTTGCCCATCAGCTGGCTGATTGCACTGATGTATCGCGATTAAAAAAAGCACCCCAAGGTGCTTTTTAAAACTATTTATAATTTAGACTTTCGCTAATAAAGCCTCAAGAACGGCTTGATAGTGAATCTGGATATCATCTTCTAAAATTTTATAAGCATTATCGAATTGCACCATTGGCCAGCCCTCTTTCCAGAACGGAAAAATATTGTGCAGGTCATGGGTGACAATGGCATCTTCACGCACAATTGCTTGGGCAATTTGTGACAGTACCTGTGCAGTTTCAGCACCATCAATCGCCATATAATCGATACCGCGCGCTTTTAAAATACGGATTCGGTCTTTTTTATAACGGATTTTTTTGATTTGTGCTGCATTCAGCCCCAAAGCCAAAGATACCGCTTCGACAAACTTGTCTTCAAATGACTGATTCAATGCTACTAAGGCTGCTTTATGCGCTTCCTGACGACCAGCTTTACCACCCTGACGAATTGCTGCTTGCGCCTCAGTATTTAGCTCATCCTTTTTCATACTTTGCAGGATGTCTAAAATTTCGATGTCGCTTAACGCCTGAGGAGATTGATCAGTCATAAACTGTCCTTAAAAAAATAAATCTTGAATCGGCTATTTTCGCATAATTCGTCGCTAAAAAACTAAAATCTTCATGATTAAAACAGTGCTACGTTCTGAAACTGCATTTCTTCTGCGATTTTGCGCAAAATCGACTATAGTGCTTCATCTATATATTAAATTAATCTCTGGATGATGCCCACTACGCAAGTGACTTTGTTGCTACAGCAACTTAAGCGCCAATATCCGACTGCATTTAAAGGAAATTACCTGTTTTACAGTCAGATTAAAATCCGTGGAATCTGGGGTAAAGCCAAGCTTTTAATTCCTTGGGCCTTGGCCGCCATGATTTTTGTTCCCATCAGTTTGATGTTAGGAGATTTCGTACAGCAATCTTTTGTGCAAATCAGCGAATTTCAGGCGCAGAGTTATGCCATGTTGGCCATTCTACTGTTCCTGATGTTGAGTCTCACCTTGATTCTGTACCAGATTCAGCATTCTTCTTATTCGCTGTATCAATTATTACGGCATACCCCGATCAAGATGGCTATTGTGATTCTGATGCAAGCCTTAAATCTGGTCTTTATACAAAGCAGTTTGCTGATGTGGAGCTTATTCTTCTTTGGCGTGAGCTTTGGTTTTGTGCGCTTTTATCGAGAAAATTTATTCAAGGAAAATAGTAAAAATACTGAGCACTATCAGCTACAACAATTACGTAAAATCTGTTTTTGGGCTTATAAACAAACCTGCCTGATCCGACTAAAATTACGTTTTTATTCAAGCCATGATCCTCGGTATGCCGAACTAAAACAGCAATTAAATCACTATGCCGGGTTATATACGCGGCTGCTGAAATATGAGCATCAATATTGTAAAACGATCAAGCATCTAGATGTCGACAGCTATCTGGATGAAAATTCATAGTTCTCTCTATCCTTTTTCATTGGCCATCTTAAAGATCTGCAAATATTGAATTTTAAAAAACGTTGATTTGCTGATTTTTAGAATAGAAGCCACGGAATTGCTTGAAAAGAAAGCAATCATTTCGGAATTTGCTTGCCAAGCTTTATTTCGTCCTCTATTATTGCGCACATGCCCGAGTGGTGAAATCGGTAGACACAGGGGATTTAAAATCCCCCGCCCACAAAGCGTGCCAGTTCGAGTCTGGCCTCGGGCACCATTTTAATCTTTATTAAAATGGTGCAATAAAAAATCCAGCATTAGGCTGGTTTTTTTGTGCCTGCATTTTATTCTTTTAACGCGAAATCCCCATGTCAGAATTAAAACACTTCGATCTCGCTACATTACAATTACGTCATCCAGACGCTTTTTTCCTGAAGCTGCGTTATAGCCGCTTTAAATTTAATGCCCTGCAAAATATCCAGTTTGTTATCGCGATTAATTTACTGTCCCTTCTGGTCTGTGTAGCCTGTAGTATCAGCTCCGTATTTCTGGAATATTATTTTTTTAAAAACGCCACGATCGCCTTTAATGTCACCTTAATTGTGTTGATGGCACTACTGTATCCCTATATCTGGTATGCGCAATATCAGGCACAATTTAGTTCCAAAGCCTATAGTCAGCGTTTGCAAAACTGTCTCTATCTGCAAATTCCAATTTTTCTATGTTTGCTGCTTAACCTTTATCTGATTCATTCGGATGTGCTGATCATTATCAGCATGATCTTTTTAGCGATTTCCTCCTTTGGGGTGGTCATCCTGGAACCTTTATTTAAAAGTTCCTGTAGCGCAATTGATCAGATCAGGTTGCAGAAACTCCGGCAACTGGCTTTTTGGGCTTATCAACAATCCAGATCAAAAACACCGCAACAGATTCAAGGTCAGTCAGATCTGCAGGCTTATTACCAGAATCTGTATCAGCAATGCATGAATGAAGAGCAACAATTACTAGGCTCGATTCGCTTTAATAACTTTAAAGATTATTTCAATAGACAATAAAAAACCCTGCATCTGCAGGGTTTTCTTAAATCACCATTCACGATTGGTAATTAGCTCTTCCATTTCAATATCGAACAGACCTTGTTCTTGCACCACCATCATCATGGCTTCGGCAATATAATCTGCAGCACTATCATCCAGAGATGAATCCAGATCTTCAAACTGAGGTTTCATGACATTAATATCAGCCACAGTCAGATTGGCAAGCTGATAAATTTCTTGATCTGACAAACCTGATTTAGCAACTTTTTGGGCAAAACGTTCGATGTGCTGCTTGATTTCAGCAACCAGAATATCGGGATAATATTCATCATCGAACATGGGGAGAAGTAAATCTGCAAACATTACAGGCACTCTAAAGGATGACTATCTAATCTAAGCGTGCCTATATAGCATATTGTTGCTCAAAAGCCAAACAACATTGCCAATGTAGGGATTTCCCAGCCTCGCTTTCTAAGCCATTTGCATAGCCTGCCAGATTTTAATCGCATCGGCTGTAGCCTTAACATCATGTGCCCGTACCATACATGCACCCTGCTGAATGCTCAGTAAATGCGCTGTTGCCGAACCCACTGCACGCTCTTGCGGCTCTGCACCATCTAGAACTGTCCCGATAAAGCGTTTACGAGATAAAGCAGACAGAATCGGATAGCCCATTTCGGTCAGTTTATAAAATTCGTTCAATAGCTTTAAATTTTGCTGGGCATTTTTGGCGAAACCAAAACCCGGATCAATCATGATATTTTTTGCTTTTACTCCAACATCCAAGGCATCCTGAACACGTTGGGATAACTCGCGAATCACATCAGCAGTGACGTCCTCATATTGATCCAGATTGTTCATGGTGGTTGGTTCACCGCGCATATGCATGATGATGACCGGAATATTCAGCTCTGCTGCAGTCTGCAATGCATTTGGTCGAGTCAAAGCACGGACATCATTCCAGATATGCGCTCCCGCCTCTACCGCTGCGCGTATGACTTCAGGTTGCGACGTATCAATCGAGAGAATGACCTTATGTTTAGCCAGTTCTTCCACCACAGGCACTACGCGGCGAATTTCTTCTTCCACTTCTACCACTGCGGCACCTGGACGGGTCGATTCACCGCCAATATCTATTACGGTTGCTCCTTCGGCCATCATTTCCAGTGCGCGGGCGACTGCATCTTCTTTTTGATTATGCCGACCACCATCACTAAAAGAGTCTGGGGTGACATTAAGAATCCCCATCACATGCGGCTGGGATAAGTCCAATTTTAAATCACCAAATGTCCATACATGTGGTAACAAAGGCATCAGCTGCATGATTCAATACTCACTCAAAATAACCCCGATATTGTCTTATGGATCGCCGAATAAAGCAAAACTGAATAAGACTAGGACCTAGATTTCGAAGTAATTGTTTCGGGAATATTTCATCAGTTTAGATTGTAATAATACTTTCGTATATGCCCATTCACTTTCTAAAATACTATAGATATAGCTATCTCGAATAGTCTGTCCATCTTTACGTAGCATATGACACCTGATAATGTCATCTCGTTTGGCACCTAATGCCTCAATCGCTTTTTGGCTGGGAAGATTCAAATGATCAGTTCGAAAGCCGACCACCTGAGCATTTAAATTTTCAAAAGCATGTCTTAACAAAAGATATTTACAAACGCGATTTACATAAGCTCTGTGATAGCGCTTGGCATACCAGGTATAACCAATTTCAAAACGTGGAATTTCCGCTTTAATATCATGATAACTGGTGGTTCCAATTGCTTGGCCGGAGTTTAAATCAATTACGGCAAAAACCATTCTTTCACCTTGAGCCTGTTGTTCGAAAGCTTGAGAAAAATATTTTTTTAAGTTATGCAGATAAGGCACCGAATTATATAAAATCTTACATAAATTTTCTTCAGCGCATGCAACCACTAAATCAGAAAAATGTTCCCAGCTCAACGGTTCAAGACGAAGCTGGTAAACACTGGATTCCAGAACAGGCATATTCATTTTTGTTTTTCTTATTCATTTTTAATCGCTCAATATAACACTCAAAAAGATATGACAAAAATGACAAGCATAAAAAACCACCCGAAGGTGGTTTTTTTATTGAGCTTAGTTCGCTGGCAATGGCGGAGGAGTCAACGGACCATCATCTGGCGTTACATCAATCACAGGATTATCTGCAACATAGACTTTTGGTGGCTGAGGCTCACGACCTTCCATGATGTCACGGATTTGATCACGATCAATGGTTTCCCATTCCATCAAGGCTTTCACCATCGCATGGGCAATATCTTTTTTGCTTTCCAAGATATCGCGTGCGATTTTATATTGCTCATCTAGAATTCGACGAATTTCACGATCGACTTCTAGTTGTGTGGTTTCCGAAATACTGCGGCTACCAATACTGCCCATGAAAGATTGCTGTGCATCTTCTTCATAGACCATGACACCGAGTTTGTCCGACATACCATATTTGGTCACCATCGCACGTGCCATTTTGGTTGCACGTTCGAAGTCATTTGAAGCGCCGGTCGACATCTGGTTAATGAAGACTTCTTCAGCAATACGGCCACCAAACAAAATCGAAAGTTCATTCAACATTTTGTCTTTGTAATGGCTGGTCTGGTCAAATTCAGGCAGCTGCCAGGTAACACCTAAAGCCCAGCCACGTGGCATGATTGTCACCTTATGCACAGGATCTGTACCTGGCAAGCTTTCAGCAACAATCGCATGCCCTGCTTCATGATAAGCCGTCGCACGACGCTCTTCATCACGAAGTACCATCGATTTACGCTCAGGACCCATATACAGCTTGTCTTTTGCATCTTCAAAGTCATGCATATCGACGGTGTTTTTGTTACGGCGTGCAGCAAATAAAGCAGCTTCATTCACCAGGTTTGCTAATTGCGCACCCGAGAAGCCCGGTGTACCACGTGCAAGAACTTTAACATCCACACCTGTCACTGAAGGCAATTTTTTCAAATGTACATTCAGGATTTGTTCACGACCTTTAATGTCTGGCAAACCAACCACAACTTGACGGTCAAAACGGCCTGGACGAAGAAGTGCTTTATCCAGTACATCTGCACGGTTGGTTGCAGCAATCACGATAATGCCTTCATTGCCCTCAAAGCCGTCCATTTCAACCAGCATCTGGTTCAGTGTCTGTTCACGTTCATCGTGACCACCACCAGTACCTGAACCACGATGACGACCGACTGCATCAATCTCATCAATAAAGATGATACATGGCGCATGACGTTTCGCCTGTTCGAACATGTCACGAACACGGGATGCACCGACACCGACAAACATCTCAACGAAGTCAGAACCTGAAATACTAAAGAATGGAACTTTCGCTTCACCGGCAATGGCTTTGGCAAGTAGGGTTTTACCCGTACCTGGAGGACCGACCATTAACACACCGCGTGGAATACTCGCACCCAGACGTTTAAATTTGGTTGGATCTTTCAGGAAATCTACGATTTCAACGACTTCTTGCTTGGCTTCGTCACAACCAGCAACATCAGTGAAAGTGACTTTAATCTGATCTTCAGACAGCATTTTGGCTTTAGATTTACCAAAACTCATTGGGCCGTTTTTACCACCTGCACCGCCACCCATGTTGCGCATAAAGAACATGAATAACAAAATGATTAAAAGTACAGGGAAACTTGCAATAAGCAACTGCATGAGCAAGCCTTGACGTTGTGGTGCTTCACCTTCAACCACAACATTATTTTTAATCAGGCTTGGCATCAGTTCAGGATCCTGAACTGCCGGACGGATACTTTCAAACTCTGAACCGTTCGATTTTTCGCCACGGATTCTTTCGCCGTCAATCACAACTTGTTTAATTTGGCCAGCATTGACCGCGGCAACAAACTCTGAGTAGTTCATTGTAGTCGGTTGATTGCGGTCACTGACGTTGCTGAAGATTAACACCAGCACACCCAGTATCACGAGCCACAATACGGCATTCTTAAAAAGATCGCTCAAAGCTTTATTCCCATTCCAATCTAATTTGATCATGCCCTGTTCAGGGTGACCTTAATACTTAAGCTGTAAATCAACTTACAATTATCTGAAAACGTACAAAATGCACAATTTTTAACGACTTGGCAAGTAGACTTATTTTAAAGCCTTCTTACGTCCCTGCCCGATCAGGAAAACTTCCTTGGAGCGAGCACGTGATGCCAAAGGTTTAGATGTTTTCAGAACATCAAAACTATCAACCACTTGCTTACGGAATTCGTCAAAACCTGAACCTTGGAAAACTTTTACCACAAATTGACCTTTAGGGCCTAGCACCTTGTTGGCAAAATCCAGTGCAAGTTCACACAAGTAAATCTGACGCGGTTGATCTACAGCCTTATTACCTGATGTATTGGGGGCCATATCTGAAATTACAACGTCTACAGTACGACCATCTAAAATTTCTAACAATTGCTGGAAGACTTCTTCTTCGCGAAAGTCACCTTGCAAGAAAGTCACATCAGGTAATGCATCCATTGGTAAAATGTCAGATGCAATTAATAAACCTTTGTCGCCGACCAACTTACCGGCGATTTGTGACCAACTCCCGGGAGCTGCACCTAAGTCGACCACGGTCATGCCGGGTTTGATGATCTTGTACTTTTCTTGCATTTCTAAGAGCTTATATGCTGCACGCGCACGATAGCCGTCCTTTTGTGCCTTTTTCACATAAGGATCGTCTAAATGCTCTCTCATCCAATCACGACTACTTTTAGATAACTTTTGGTTGGTAATGCGTGTAGCCATAACTCTCTAAATAAAAAAACGTCTAATTATTAATTGTACGTGAAAAAGACATATTTTGCAGTATACATGTGTATCTAAATCTAGGAGTTTTGCTCGTTATGAAGAGATATTGGAAATGATTATTTCCTGATAATTTAAAGCGTTTGTTTTTTGCTTTTGCTATACTAAGCCGTTTTAAAATTCAGGTTATCTCTCATGGCGTCTTTATCTATTCAGGAACGTAAGCGTTTACGTCAAATCGGACATGCTTTAAACCCGGTCGTTATGCTGGGTGACAAAGGCCTGACTGAAAATGTCATCGAAGAATTAGCGCGTGCTTTAAACGATCACGAACTGATTAAAGTAAAAATCGTAGCTGAAGATCGTGAAGCGCGTGCAGCATTGATTGCTGAAATTTCAGAAGCGACTGGTGCCGAAGTAGTTCAAACTATTGGTAAAATTGCGCTGCTTTACAAGAAAGCTGCGAAACAAAACCAAAAATTGTCCAACCTTGTCCGTTTCGCTCATCTGTCTAACTAAGTACAGGACTTATGGCAAGTTACGAACTTAGCGCATTTGATCGCCGTTTTCAGGCCATCTCTCTGGTTGCCGCCATTGAACAGCAAAGCCCATGCAATTTAAATGTGGGTTTCTGGATCCGTGATCCCAATCAGTACATCTTGTGGCCCGACATGGTGACGGCACATCCCCGTCAGGATTTCCTGTGGGAACAGACCTGCTTTGAAATTTTTATTGGGGTTCAGGGCGAAGATTTTTATCGTGAGATTAATCTTTCCCCTTCTCAGGCCTGGCAGGCTTATCAATTTGAAGAATACCGTTATCCTGAAGATATGCCACCGCAAGCTGCGGATGATATTGAGCTGAATCAGCTCAAACGTACGCATTATGGTCTTAATGTCAGTGTAGATCTGACTGATTTTATGGCAACACATAAACTGAAATGGGAAAACTTGTTCCTGGGTTTATCTGCTGTTTTAAAAACCTCACAAGGTGATCAATACTATGCCATGCAGCATAGTAGTCCTCAGGCAGATTTTCATAATAAACGTGACTGGTTGCATGTATTTTAAATAGATTGACGCTGTGCATCAGCTATTTAAAGTGTAACAGGCGAATAAAACGTGAGACTTAAAGTCTCACGTTTTTGTTTATTGCTCAACAATGATTGATCCTCTGTATAATTATTTTAGATTTTTTATTGTTTTCAACGTTCATATTTTAATGATGTAGATGATGCTGCTCCTGAATAGATTTCACAGCAGCATAAAGAATAAAAGCAAAAGTAATGATCATCAGAAGAATGGTCCCAAACACCAGTCCCAGCACTCCCAAACATAATACGATTACACCTAGATAAAGTATGCGCCCCAATCCGCTTTCCAGATTCAGTAGCATGATCAATATCAGTAAAATAAGTACACCTACAAAATGCTGTTGCATCGTGACCCCCTTTAATTGTTATTGTGAGTCCGTTTTGCTGCATAAAGACAAAGGAGAACATTTGATTGTTCTCCTTTTTAAATAGCGGCCTTTCAGCGCAGCCTAACTTTTCAGCTCAGGACTTTTGTCCGAGCTCTCTGTTTTCACCACGGGTTTGACTTTTTTCAGTACTTCAATGGTACTGTCCTTAGAACGTTTAAAAGTATCGGTCAGATGTTCCTTATGCTTGGTCGAAATCTGACTGACATCCTCTTTCAACTCTTTACCCAGATTAGATAAGTCTTCGAAGACAGCGTTGAATTCTGTCTTGATAAAGCTTTTCAGTTCAGTTAATTCTTTCTGCGAATCGAAAATCTGCTCCTTCAAAGTATCAATACGCTGTAACACCTCCTGCTTAAATTGACGCAATTGTTCCTGCACAGTGTCGCTTAACTGCTTGGCTTCAACTTCAAGCTTTTCCTTACTTTCCTCGATGGTTCCAATTGCCTGATCTTTAGCCTCGACTGCTACTTTTTCAAGCTTCTCGGCAGTTTCAGTGACCACGCTCGGAGTGATTTTTTTAGATGTAGTAGATTTAGGTGCTGTAGCCATTTGTCTTGTTCCTATTGTTATATCGACTAAGCTATATTAGTAGATTTGATAAAAATTAAGATTTGATTTGTCTGACAATTATTAATTGCTTACATTTTTTCACATTGCTTACAAAACAGACTTCCATGCAAAAAGCAAGCCATTTATCTCATACTTTCGCTGCAAAGCCGTTGGACTTTAGGGGTCATTCTGCGTATAATGCCGTGTTAAGTTCAAGCGAGCAGACATAGGAGGGTAGGTTTAAAAAATAGCCTTCCTTTTTTTTCGTCTTCTCGCTTTTTTACAGCCTAAATTTCAGGAGCTTTGGTTTGAGCACCCCAGCAATTTTAGCCCTTGCCGACGGAACTATCTTTAAAGGTACTTCGATTGGCGCATCGGGTAGTACGACTGGTGAAGTCGTTTTCAACACTGCCATGACTGGCTATCAAGAAATTTTGACTGACCCGAGTTATGCACAGCAACTTGTGACACTGACTTACCCACATATCGGTAACACAGGCTGCAATGAAGAAGACGCTGAATCAGGTCGTATTCATAAGGTTTGGGCTAACGGATTGATCATTCGTGACCTGCCTTTACTGCACAGTAACTTCCGTTCAACCCAATCATTAGCTGAATATTTGGTACAACACAATGTTGTGGCAATTGCGGATATCGACACGCGTAAATTGACACGTATCTTACGTGACAAAGGTGCGCAAAATGGCTGTATCCTTGCTGGCGAAAATATCACTGAAGCTGAAGCGCTTGAAAAAGCACGTGCATTTGGTGGTTTAAACGGTTTAGACCTGGCAAAAGAATGTTGCGACCCTGAAGGTTTTGAATGGACGGAAGGCTCTTGGACATTAGGCAAAGGTTTCTCTCAACCAGAAGCTAAATTCCATGTTGTTGCATACGATTACGGTGTCAAAACCAACATCTTACGTATGCTCGCAGACCGCGGTTGTAAACTGACTGTTGTGCCGGCGCAAACTCCTGCTGCTGATGTACTTGCACTGAATCCGGATGGCGTGTTCCTTTCGAACGGTCCTGGTGATCCGGCTGCATGTGACTACGCAATTGAAGCTGTAAAAACAATTGTAGAAACCACTGAAATTCCAGTATTTGGTATCTGCCTGGGTCACCAGATTCTTGCGCTTGCAAGTGGTGCTAAAACCTTAAAAATGCCTCACGGCCACCACGGTGCGAACCATCCTGTACAAAATCTTGATAACGGTACAGTGATGATTACTTCTCAAAACCATGGCTTCGCAGTCGATGAAAGCAATCTGCCTGATGTGTTGCGTGTAACGCATCGCTCACTGTTTGATGGCACCAACCAAGGTATCCATCGTACAGACAAACCTGCGTTCAGCTTCCAGGGTCACCCTGAAGCAAGCCCGGGTCCACATGACTGCGCACCATTGTTCGATCATTTCATCGAACTTATCGAAGCATCTAAGAAGTAATTAAGGAAGCATCATGGCTAAACGTACTGACATTAAAAGCATCTTGATTATTGGTGCTGGTCCGATTGTCATCGGTCAAGCATGTGAGTTTGACTACTCAGGTGCTCAAGCATGTAAAGCCCTTCGTGAAGAAGGCTATCGCGTTATTTTGGTCAACTCAAACCCAGCGACCATCATGACCGACCCAACCATGGCGGATGCAACGTATATTGAGCCAATTACTTGGCAAACTGTTGCAGCGATCATTGAGAAAGAGCGCCCAGATGCTGTTCTTCCAACCATGGGTGGTCAAACTGCATTGAACTGTGCCCTTGCCCTTGATGAGCACGGCATTTTAGAAAAATTCAATGTTGAATTGATCGGTGCGACCAAAGAAGCGATTGAAAAAGCTGAAGACCGCAAACTGTTCGACCAGGCAATGCGTAAAATTGGTCTTGAATGTCCAAAAGCTGACGTTGCTGAGTCAATGGAACATGCTTTAGAAATTCAAGCACGTTTCGGCTTCCCAGTGATTATCCGTCCATCATTCACGATGGGTGGTTCAGGTGGCGGTATCGCGTACAACAAAGAAGAATTCATCGAAATTTGTGAACGCGGTTTCGATCTTTCTCCGACTAAACAATTATTGATCGATGAATCTTTAATTGGTTGGAAAGAGTACGAGATGGAAGTTGTTCGTGACAAAAACGACAACTGTATCATCGTATGTACCATTGAAAACTTTGACCCAATGGGCGTGCATACAGGTGACTCAATCACTGTTGCCCCTGCGCAAACATTGACAGACAAAGAATTCCAGCTTTTACGTAATGCATCTTTAGCGGTTCTCCGTGAAATTGGCGTAGAAACAGGTGGTTCTAACGTACAGTTCGGTATTTGCCCAAATACTGGCCGTATGGTGGTGATCGAGATGAACCCACGTGTATCACGTTCATCTGCCCTTGCCTCTAAAGCAACTGGTTTCCCAATTGCAAAAATCGCAGCGAAATTGGCTGTGGGTTATACGCTTGATGAGTTGAAAAACGACATCACTGGCGGTACAACGCCTGCATCGTTCGAACCTGCAATCGACTACGTTGTTACTAAGATTCCTCGTTTCAACTTCGAGAAATTCCCACAAGCTGACGCAACGCTTACAACTCAGATGAAATCTGTCGGTGAAGTGATGGCGATTGGTCGTAACTTCCAGGAATCTGTACAAAAAGCCCTTCGTGGTCTTGAAGTTGGCGCTTCTGGTTTTGACGAAAAAATTGAAGTGGGTGCTGAAGGCGCGCGCGACAAAATCTTGCAAGAGCTTAAAGTTCCAGGTCCTGAGCGTATTTGGTACGTGGGCGACGCATTCCGTCACGGCTTTACTTTAGACGAAGTATTCGCTGCAACGAACATTGACCGCTGGTTCTTGATTCAAATCGAAGACATCATCAAAACTGAAAACCAAATCAAAACTTTAGGTTTTGGCGACTTGAACGCAGACAACATCCGTGCATTCAAACGTAAAGGTTTATCAGATCTTCGCATTGCGGACTTGATGGGCATTTCACAAAAACAATTCCGTAAACACCGTTGGAACCTGGGCGTAACTCCAGTTTACAAACGTGTCGATACATGTGCTGCAGAATTCGAATCTGATACAGCCTACATGTACTCAACTTACGATGAAGAGTGTGAAGCCAATCCGTCTGCAAAAGACAAGATCATGGTGATCGGCGGTGGCCCTAACCGTATTGGCCAAGGGATCGAGTTCGATTACTGCTGTGTACACGCAGCGCTTGCTATGCGTGAAGATGGTTACGAAACCATCATGGTGAACTGTAACCCTGAAACTGTTTCTACGGATTACGATACTTCAGATCGTTTGTACTTTGAACCGATCACACTTGAAGACGTGCTTGAAATCGTACGTATCGAGAAGCCGAAAGGCATTATCGTTCAGTACGGTGGTCAAACACCTTTGAAATTGGCTCGTGCTCTAGAAGAAGCCGGTGCGCCAATTATCGGTACATCACCTGATGCGATTGACCGTGCAGAAGACCGTGAACGTTTCCAGCAAATGATTCAACGTCTGCAACTTCGTCAACCGAACAACAGCATTGTAAAATCTGCTGAAGAAGGTATGGCTGAAGCATCTAAAGTCGGCTACCCGCTTGTAGTACGTCCTTCTTACGTCCTTGGTGGTCGTGCGATGGAAATCGTGTACAACGACGAAGAACTCAAACGCTACTTACGTGATGCGGTTCAAGCATCTAACGAAGCGCCTGTTCTTCTTGACCGTTTCTTAGATGATGCGATCGAAGTTGACGTGGACTGCGTATCTGACGGTAAAGACGTTGTGATTGGCGGCATCATGCAGCACATTGAACAAGCGGGTATTCACTCAGGTGACTCGGCATGTTCGATTCCTCCTTACTCTCTATCTAAAGAGATTCAGGACGAAATGCGTCGTCAAACCGTGGCTATGGCAAAAGAGCTTGGCGTGATCGGTTTGATGAACGTTCAGTTTGCGGTTAAAGGTGAAGACGTTTACATTCTGGAAGTGAACCCACGTGCGTCTCGTACTGTGCCATTCGTTTCTAAGTGTATCGGTGAATCTTTAGCGAAAGTTGCTGCACGTTGTATGGCGGGTCAATCTCTTGAGTCTCAAGGCTTTACATCAGAGATTATTCCTGAGCACTTCTCTGTCAAAGAAGCCGTGTTCCCGTTCAACAAATTCCCTGGTGTTGACCCAATCCTTGGCCCTGAGATGAAATCGACTGGCGAAGTGATGGGCGTTGGTAAAACATTTGGTGAAGCGTTCTATAAAGCTGTTTTAGGTGCAAACGAGCGTTTACCAGGTCTTCCAACTGAAGGCGAAGTAAAACACGCATTTATCTCTGTACGTGACTCAGATAAACCACGTGCGGCGGGTATCGCAAAACAATTGATTGACCTAGGCTTCAAGATTCTTGCAACTGATGGTACATTTAAAGTGATTAGCGATGCTGGTCTTGAATGTGAACGTGTCAATAAAGTAACTGAAGGTCGTCCTAACATTGTGGACCGTATTAAAAACGGCGAAATCCACCTTGTGATTAACACGACTGAAGGCAAAAAGGCACAAGAAGACTCATTCTCGATCCGTCGTTCAGCACTTCAAGGTAAAGTGTATAACACAACTACATTGAATGGTGCGGATGCAGTATGCCAAGCTTTAGCAATTAAATTGCCAATGGATGTATATCGTTTGCAAGACCTAACTAAAGGTTAATTCGCTTCCAAGAAGTCCCGCTACCTTCTTGGTGGCGGGCTTTTTTTTATTTATAGATTTTATATCTTTCAACTGACTTTTGAGGGACAACATGCAACGTTATCCTATGACACCTGAAGGCAAAATTGCCTTAGAGAAAGAATTACACCAACTGAAAACAGTGGATCGCCCACGTATTACAGCTTCAATTGCAGAAGCGCGTGAACACGGCGACTTAAAAGAAAATGCAGAATACCATGCAGCACGTGAACAGCAAGGCTTCTGTGAAGGTCGTATTCAGGACATCGAAGGCAAACTGGGTGCAGCTCAGGTGATCGACGTAAAAGAACTTGAACAGAATGGTCGTGTGGTTTTTGGTGTAACGGTCACGATTGAAAATCTGGATACTGAAGAACAGAAAACCTATAAAATTGTAGGTGATGACGAAGCAGACTTTAAGATTAACAAGATCTCTGTGAACTCGCCAATTGCACGTGGTCTTTTAGGTAAAAACGAAGGCGACGATGTGAAAATCAATACACCAAACGGTGAAGTTGAATACGAAATTGTGAAAGTTGAATATCTTTAAAATTTAAAGCTGTTTAATTTAAAGCCCCTCGATTGAGGGGTTTTTTACCTTTATCTGCTTCCTACAAACGAATTAGCTCTGGGCTTCTTTTAAAAACCCCGATGCAAATAAATTAAATGCATGTAAAGCCTCAGGGAGTACCTGCTCAGGATGTTCGCTAGAAGCCACCCAGAGGGCTGCATTCATTGCAGCACCATTTAAAAATACCGCAGCAGCTTCCGGATCAACTGTTTTAATTCGATCTGCTACCAATAATTGCTCAACACATTCACGCGTGGACTGCAAACATCTGTTTTGACTTGGCCAGTGTGCAGGATCACCCAATACCGCAGGCCCATCGCGCAATACAATGCGCTGGAATTCAGAGTTTAAGGCATTTTGAATATAGGTCCGCCCTTCCAGCATCAATCCTTCCCACAGATCATCAGGCTGCTCCAGATGTTGCTGCGCAGATGAAGCCATTTCCGAATCGATCTGGTCGACCACTGCAGCAAATAAGCCTTTTTTATCACCAAAATGATGATACAGCGCACCACGAGTCAGCCCTGCTTCTGCCGTGAGCTTATCCATTGAAGTGCCAGCATAACCATATTCCGCAAACGCACGGCGTGCCACTTCTATCAGTTTCTTGCGGGTTTCCGCCATCTTTTGTTCACGAACAGACATGAATTACTTTACCTCATCATCATAAAAATTTTAATTGACATACGGACCGTATGTCAATTATGTTTACATACGAAGCGTATGTGAAAGTCAAGTTGCTTTCACTCACTGATAAATTAGATATTGAATGAGAATAGACATGACTAGAACTGCGATATTTCCCCAAGACCGCCATACCCTGTATGAACAGCATGGTTATTCTGCTGCGATCAAATCGGAAGACTTACTTTTTGTTTCTGGTCAGGTCGGTAGCCGTGAAGATGGCTCGCCTGAACCAGATTTTGAGAAGCAGGTAGAACGGGCTTTTGAAAACTTAGCTGCAACATTGGCAGCGGCTGGTTGTAGCTTCGACAATATTGTCGATGTCACTACTTTTCACACTGACCCCGAACGGCAGTTTGAAAGTATTATGAAAGTTAAACAACAAGTGTTTAATCAAAAGCCTTACCCAAACTGGACTGCGGTGGGCGTGACTTGGCTGGCAGGTTTTGATTTTGAAATTAAAGTGATTGCCTGTATTCCTCTCAGCGCTTAGGTCATATCAGCACGTGCTTTAGGATTTGCTTCACAAGCTGAATTGCGATTGTTGATTCAGCTTAAAGTGCAATTCGGTATAATGGCGCATTCCTTGTAGTTATAGCCTCCTCATGTCTGAAAAGTTAATTAATTCTCCTGTGAAGCATTGGTGTGAATTCGAGTTCATCTCAAAAACGGTGAAGAATCCCAACATTCATATCAAAGGGAATTATTCGTATTATTCGGCCTATTGGGATCAGGGGTTTGAGCGTTGTGTAGTGCGCTATCTGCATGATAAGCCTGCCACGCCTGAGAAGCCCATAGACCAGCTCTATATCGGTAATTTTGTCTGTTTTGGTGCTGAGTGCGTGATTATGATGGGTGGCAATCAACTCCACCGTACCGACTGGATTTCAGCGTTTCCATTCGATACACGCAGTTTTGTACCTGCTGGCGATACTATTATTGGCGATGGCTGTTGGATTGGCTCACGCGCTTTGATTATGCAGGGTGTGAACCTTGGTGAAGGCGCGGTAGTGGCGACAGGCGCAGTCGTGACCAAAGATGTGCCACCTTATGCAGTTGTGGGCGGCGTACCTGCGAAAATTATTAAATACCGCTTCCCACAAGAAGATATCGAAAAACTGCTTTCCCTTAAAATTTATGATATCGATGAAAAGCAGTTTTTAAAGATGCGTGAGCAGTTGCAGACGGCTGAAATTAAGGAGTTATCCGATTTTTTAACTTTAGATTATTAGCTATTCATTCTTTTTTAAACTGTATGGTTTAAAGCTTGGCTTTGACTAAGTATTTTTAGGTTTGGTTGTAAATAAACCTGGCCTGTTTCGTCATCAATATAGGTAATTACATCACAAGCAATATAATTCTCGTATTGCTTGCCATATATATCTTGATATCTAATTCTAAATGTTCTTGTTAAATCCTCTATTCCATCATTTAGTTCCTGGGCCATTTGACCGTCAACATCAAATAATATAGTCATGATTTCTGCGTGTTCCAATTTATATTGTGTTTGTTGAAGATATGGTTGGTCCTTACGATGTTTTATAAATAAATTTCTAGAAGTTCCACCTATATTTTTAATATTCAAAGTAAACTTGATAACTCTATCTTTATAATGATCGATTACATTTCCATCGTCATCACAAATAGGTTCATCATGAAGAAAGTTATCTGTTAACTGAAAACTGAAAACTGTATTCAAAGTATGGTTGAACCTGAAAATGCTTCTGCTGAAGCTCCTCTTCATACACCCTAGCTAATCTTGACTGTTGCTCAACTGAAGCTTTCATTTCTTGCACCTGCAATTCCAAAGCTTCAGTTGTTTTCTTTAGCTCTATTGCTTGCATATTTAGAGCCTCAGAATTTTGCTCAAGTCCTTTACCCTGTTGATAAAATCCTCTTACCAACCAAAAAAATGCCAAAGGTGCAAAAGCTCCCGCAATAAAATCACCGAATTCATTTAAGTTTGTAGGCAATATCCCATTATGAATTTTAAAATAAATAAAAATAAGCCATGCAAAAGTTATTGCCCACGAAAGACAACTCCCTATATTCTTTTTAAACCATTTACCAATTTCATCATGTTTAGGCATTTTTTTAGAATTCATTCTCTTACATTTCAATTATTATAATCACACTCATTATTTTAAACATAAAAAAACCCACTCAATCGGAGCGGGTTTTTTCAGAATATGGTGGCTATGACGAGACTTGAACTTGTGACCCCCGCATTATGAGTGCGGTGCTCTAACCAACTGAGCTACATAGCCTTAAACTGTGCGCGCATTATGGGATTTTCTGTAAATCACGTCAACCCCATATTGTGCTGTTTGATCAAAATTTGTTGAAGTGAGCCGATAAGCCGGGTTCTGTCGTGAACGATCATTCCTCTAGGCGCACAATCACTCATGCGCTCAAGCGACCTACCCGAATCCAGCATGGGCCATGCCTAATGGATTCCTATTTGGTCTTGCTTCCGGTGGGGTTTACCTCGCCATGAACTGTTACCAGCCATGCGGTGCGCTCTTACCGCACCCTTTCACCCTTACCTCCGATTCCGATTGCTCGAAAACATAATGAAGGCGGTCTTCTCTCTGCTGCACTTGCCGTCGGTTTGCACCGCCCAGGCGTTACCTGGCACCTTGCCCTATGAAGCCCGGACTTTCCTCCCCTGCTTCAATCACGGAGATCTCCACAGCAGCGATCGTCTGGCTCACTTCGAGCGGCATAGTATCAAATATCGAGACTAATTGCTTGATGTTTTTTGAGCAGTCAGTTTTTCATACTTGGCTTGCAGCTGTTCCTGCGTTTCGACATGATTCGGATCCAGTGGAATACAATCCACCGGACAGAACAACTGGCACTGCGGTTGATCATGATGTCCGACGCACTCTGTACATAGGTCTGGATGAATCTCATAAATGAGTTCACCCATATAGATGGCCTCATTCGGGCATACAGGTTCACAGACATCACAGTTAATACATTCATCGCTGATATATAAAGACACGCTACCAACCTTGTTGAAGTTTACGCTCGAAGGCAGCAACCACGTTTGGTGGTACAAACTTGGTTACATCACCTCTTAGTCGAGCAATTTCACGCACCAAAGTGGATGAAATAAAAGAATATTGCTCTGAAGGGGTTAAAAACACCGCTTCAAAATGGGAGTCCAGCTGACGGTTCATATTGGCCAACTGAAATTCGTACTCAAAATCAGACACTGCACGCAAACCACGCAATACAGCAGTCGCCTTTTGCTCACGGAAAAAATTGACGAGCAAACCGTCAAAACCTACAAATTCAACATTGTCCAAATGACTCAATGACTCTTTCGCCAATGCGACACGCTCTTCCAGACTAAATACCGGATTTTTATGATGACCGATAGCAATGGCTACCACGACTTCATCAAACATTCGCGCTGCGCGGGTTACCAAATCAATATGTCCATTGGTAATTGGATCAAAAGTCCCCGGATAAATCACACGAGTTTTAGACATCCATTTGTACTCTGTTTGTTATGTAGAATCTTATTTTAGCAAAAACTTGTTTTTTTGGTGAATAATCCTCATTAATTTAAAAAACTTCACCTTATTTCTAGTTGCGGTACAATAGCAGCACGTTTGGAAGTATCAGATTATGGCGAAAGCATCTATTGTAGTAAAAAAAAATAATGGCGGTACCATTGCACTGAATAAACGTGCCCGCCACGATTATTTTATTGAAGAGAAATTTGAAGCGGGGCTTTCATTAAAAGGCTGGGAAGTCAAATCAATGCGCGCTGGTCGCATGACCATTGTAGAAAGTTATATTACCTTTAAAAATGGTGAAGCGTTCTTGTTTGGTGCACAGGTTCAGCCCTTGTTAAGTGCTTCGACCCATGTGGTGCCTGAAGCAACCCGTACCCGCAAACTGTTGCTGAATCGCCGTGAAATTGAAAAGTTGATGGGTGCGATTAACCAGAAAGGTTATTCCTGCGTTCCACTGGCCTGCTACTGGAAAGGTCCACATGCCAAGCTGGAAATTGCTCTGGTCAAAGGTAAGCAGCTCCATGACAAACGTGCCACCGAAAAAGACCGTGACTGGCAACGTGATAAAGCACGAATTTTCCATAAATAATGGATTAAAAATTGAATATAAAAAAACCTCCGCATTTGGAGGTTTTTTTATAACTTTAAGCTTTGCCGCCCAGTCTTGCCAGAGTCAGGGCAATATATTCCCCAAACCAGAGCCCGGTTTTTAAATCGCCCTCAGGTGGAGTGACTTCTACCGGCGCATTATCTGACTGGGTCATAAGCCCCAAGAAGCTCGACATCCGATTCAGATCCGTCACTGCACGACCTGTCGGCATCAATGGCAATCCACTCCATAGCATACCGTGCTGCATGGCAAACAGATTGATTTGCTGCAAGACCGCCAGCTTGTCGCCACTGAGTCCACCACCATTGGTAAAGGCTGCTGCCAGCTTACCCTGCCAGCTACGTGCCAGCCAGCGCTTGGAAGACTGTTCCATAAACAGCTTCATGGCAGAGGTCAGGCTACCCATATAGGTCGGACAACCAAAGATAATTGCATCGGCGGCGTCTAGTACATCCCAGTCTATATGTTCGACATTCATCATATGCACCTGAACACCAGTTTCTCGCGCACCATCGGCAATAAAATTTGCCACTTTAGCCGTGTGTCCATAAGGACTGTGATAAACAATCGCAACAGATTTGGAAGATAGGGACATAACGCTCAAAAGCCAAAAAATTCAGTTAAGTTTAACATTTTCATGCCATAAACACGAATGTCGCCATACGCCCTGTTTTAGCTTCGCGGCGATAAGAGAAATATTCCTCTGCTTGACGATAAGAACACTGATCCCCACCCAATACGGTATTTATGCCGTGTTGCTGCAAGATATAACGTGCAATTGCATACAGGTCGGCATAATATTTAGCTGCCTGTTCACCGACCTGAAATGCACTGTCCAGTTCAGGATATTTACCGCAAAAAGCTGCTTTTACTTCAGCACCAATTTCAAAACACGGCTGGCTAATTGCTGCCCCGAGCCAGGCCCAGGTCGGCGGAGTCTGCATAGCGGCAATGGTGTTTTCGACAATCCCACCCGCCAGACCACGCCAACCAGCATGCAAATTGGCAACTTCCGTACCTTTCGCATTCCCCATTACTACAGGTAAACAGTCTGCAGTCATCATCATCAAGGCATGCACCTTGCGCTGCGTCACCAGACCATCTCCGACCAGTGCGGTAAATGGCATCTGCTCATTAATGCTATGACAAATGGTGCTATGCGTCTGGGTCATCCAGGTAATCTTATCTACGCCAAAGGCAGCGAAATCCTGCAATAAAGCCATACGATGCTGTTGTACCCGTAGCGCATTATCCTGCACATGCAAGGCCAAGTTAAAACCTGCAAGCTCAGGCTGTGCGGATGGCTGTACTTTCGCATGGTGAACGCGAGTCTGGCCGACATACACACCTTGTGGAAGTCCTGGTACAAATTGCATCTCGATTCCTTGCTTTGACGCGAGCTAAATAAAAAGATTAATAGGCTTTGTTTTCGGTACGCAGCACTTCAACCAGATTGGCAAAGTCTTCCGGCCACGGTGCTTCAAAGGTCATTTCTTCTTTGGTACGCGGATGGGTCAGACCGAGTTGTACAGCATGCAAAGCCTGACGCTTGAAGCCACGCAAAGTATCATCTAATAATTGCGATGCACCTGCAGGCATACGGACACGTGGCATATACACCTGATCGCCCACCAAGCCAAAGCCGATATAGCTAAAATGCACACGGATCTGATGGGTACGTCCAGTTTCCAGACGGGCTTGAACACGGGTAAAATGCTGGAAACGCTCTTTGACATTGTAATGCGTCACCGCGTCTTTACCACCTGGAAGTACGGTCATTTTCACACGATCCACCGGATGGCGTTTGATTGGTTCATCAATGGTACCGCCAGCAATAATATTGCCGTAAACCACCAGGTCATACAGGCGATATACTGATTTTTTCTCAAGCTGTTTGCTTAAGGCAAACTGTGCTTCCAGATTTTTGGCAACCACCAACAGACCACTGGTGTCTTTATCGATACGATGTACCAGACCTGCACGCGCCAGTTCAGCTGATTTCGGATAGTGATGCAATAAAGCATTCACCAAGGTGCCAGAACTATTGCCAGCGCCCGGATGCACTACCATGCCTACAGGTTTATTGATGACAATAATGTCATCATCTTCATAGATGATATCCAGTGGAATATCTTCCGGCAGACTGCGCGTTTGCGCTTCAAGCTCAACATTTAAAGTCAGGGTTTCAAAACCATCACTTTTAAATTTCGGCTTAACCGGTTGACCATTCACCAATAAATTGCCATCTTTAATCCATTGCTTTAATTTTTCTCGAGAAAAATCGCTCCAGACCATTGCGGCAATCTGGTCGATCCGTTGCCCGATATAAGTTTCATCCAGTTGAAATTGCAACGATAAACGTGTTGCAGTTGCTTCTGAAGTATGGTTATCTGCATCCTCAGAATCTTCAAGTAAATTGAAATCAGTATCAGGGATATTAGAATTGGAAGATTGTGCTTGACTCATTTGCTCATTCAGACAAAAGTGGTTTAATAGTGCAATTGTAGCTCATTGCCCGTATTAACAGAGGAATTTTTATGTCGCTACCACATTATAAAATGACAATGCTTGCTGTGACATTAGGCATTGCATCGGCAATGGTAGGCTGTAGCAGTAATCCAAAAAAAGAAGTCGTGGATAAAGGTCCGGAATCTAGCGAACAGGTTTATATTCAAAAAGCACAGAAAGCGCTAGATCGTAATCAATATACCGATGCAGCAAAACAGTTGGAAGCGCTGGAAACTTATTTCCCGACCAGTCAGTATGCCCCGCAAGCGCAACTGGAACTGTTGTATGTGAAATTCCAGCAAAAAGATTATGAAGGTGCGGTCGCACTGGCAGAGCGTTTTATCCGTCTGAACCCGCAACATCCAAATGTCGACTATGCCTACTATGTACGCGGTGTCTCAAATATGGAACAGAACTATAACGGCCTGCTGCGTTATACCTCGCTGAAACAGTCGCATCGTGATGTCAGCTACCTGAAAGTGGCTTACCAGAATTTTGTTGATTTCATTCGCCGCTATCCATCTAGCACTTATGCAGTGGATGCAGCACAGCGTATGCAGTTTATCGGTCAGGAACTGGCTGAGCATGAAATGAACGCAGCACGTTTCAACATCAAGCGTAAGGCTTATCTGGCAGCAGTTGAACGTGGCTTGTGGGTGATTGAACATTATCCTCAAACTCCGCAGATTCCAGAAGCACTGGCAACGGTTGCTTATGGCTATGCTCAGCTAGGTGATAAAGCGACTTCTCAGCAATATGTGGATGTATTAAAGCTGAATTATCCGAATCTGGTGAAATCAGATGGGACGGTGAATCTGCGTGCAGCGCGTAGTGAAGGCAGCTTCTTTAACCGCGCGACACTGGGTATTTTTGGTAAAGAAGCCAAGACTGTAACCGACATCGATGCACAGTCTGATGCGCCAGAAAATGAAAAGCGCAGCATCACCAATCGCATTTCATTTGGTTTGCTGGATCGTCCTAAAACGGCTGAATAAAGCTAAAGAAGGCCGGCAGCATCAGCAAATAAGACAGCGCTTTACAGGTGCATTTTCCTCAAGGGCAAGGTATCATACTTGCCCTTTTGCGTTGTCTTGCCCAGGCTTGAACAAAACGTGCAAAAGGTATACAAAGGAACTTGAAATATTCAATGTCCAACTAGACTATTTTCATTTTTTCAGTGATTTAGACCTTAGATTCCAGCACGAGAAGCTCAGCAGACCATGGCCATTCCTCAACATACGATTGATCAGATTCTCGATCGCACCGATATTGTCGATGTGATTGGTCAATTCGTAAAACTGAAAAAAACAGGCCGTACCTATTCAGGCTGCTGCCCTTTTCATCAGGAAAAATCACCGTCTTTCCAC
This sequence comes from Acinetobacter sp. CIP 64.7, assembly GCF_000369745.1. Lineage (GTDB taxonomy): Bacteria > Pseudomonadota > Gammaproteobacteria > Pseudomonadales > Moraxellaceae > Acinetobacter > Acinetobacter fasciculus. The sequence goes on from NZ_KB850178.1 coordinate 545,574, forward strand.
GTCTATCGTGACAAACAGTATTTTCACTGTTTTGGCTGTCAGGCCAACGGTAATGCCATCCGTTTTTTAATGGACATTGGCAGCCGTAATTTTGTCGAAGTGATGAAAGACCTGTCCAGCCAGACGGGCATCGAACTGCCTAAAGACAATACTGATTCCAATAAATTAAAATATAAACGTGAAGCAGCCAAACCCAAAATCGTGCCTGCTCAAACTGCACCACAAACTCAGCCGCAACAGAATAACGCTCCAACAGAAAATAATAATGCTGCATCTACGGCGAGTTTCGATCCATTTGCAGAGTTTCAGACAGTCGAACAGGATTTTTATGGTGACCCTTTTGCTTCTTTTGAACACCTACCGATGGCGGAAGTTCAGCAAGACGGTAACCTCTACGACCTGCTAGAAAATATCGCGCAGTTCTATGAGCGCCAACTCCCAAATAGCCCGAGTGCCCAGCAATACTTCAAGCAGCGTGGTCTGACTGCAGAGACCATTGCCTATTGGCGCTTAGGCTATGCGCCTGAAGACTGGCAACATCTGGAAAAAGCCTTTCCTCAGGATATTGAGGGCTTAAAACTTTTAGGTCTGATTCGCACCAGCGACAGTGGCCGTGATTTTGACCTGCTGCGTGAACGAGTCATTTTCCCGATCCGTGATACCAAGGGCCGTGTGGTTGGCTTTGGCGGCCGTGCCCTGAATGACGAGATCAAGCCGAAATACATCAACTCGCCAGATTCTGAAGTCTTCCATAAAAACCAGTTGCTGTACGGCCTCTATGAGGGCCGCAAACAGAAAGCCCAAGAATGGCTGATGGTCGAAGGCTATATGGATGTGATTGCGCTTCAGCAATATGGCATTCATGGCGCAGTGGCGACTTTAGGCACAGCGAGTAATACCGACCACCTGAATATTCTGTTCAAGCAGAGCAACCGGCTGACCATTGCCTTTGATGGGGATGCTGCCGGTCAAAAAGCAGCGCGCCGTACCTTGGACATTGCCCTGCCCCTGCTGAATGATGGCCGAGAGCTGAAGTTCTTTGTTTTGCCCGCTGACCATGACCCAGATTCATTGATCCGCCGTGAAGGGATAGAAAACTTCAGACGCTTGCTGGATCAGGCACCGTTGATGTCGGACTTCGTGTTTGCCCATCTGACCCAAAATCAGGATATCACCACCCCAGAAGGCAAGAGTCAGGTTATGGGTGAACTAAAAAATCTGACCGAATTACTGCCCAAACACGGCTCCTTCCGTTATCTGCTGCAGCAATTTTTCCGCGAAAAACTGGGCTTTAATCGTAAATGGCAACCTAAGGTCAATACAGATGCATCTTTAAGCTTTAGTACCAAAATTGATGCTGAAGAATATGTGATTGCGATCTTGATGAATCATCCTTATCTGTATATTCATTTTGAACCACTGCGCGCGCTAGTAGCGGAAGATCAGTTGCTGTTTAAGATTTTGAATATTCTGAATGTGATTTTTGATGACTTACCGGATGATCCTGAACTGTCGATCTATTATGTGCTCGGTGCCTGCGCAGCCCATCATCATGAACTGCAGCATATTCTGCAGCATGCCAATGTCAGCGATTACACCTCATCGCCGGAACAGGCCGATAAGCTCGCGGCTGATTTTTCAACCAAGCTGCAATATCAGTGTTTAAAAAACAAGATTAAATCCAAGAAATTTAACAGTATTGCAGAAATGAAAAACCTGAAAATGCAGATTTATGAGATTGACCGCAAACGCTCAATGACCCTGTTAGAAGATTAATTTTTCAAATTATTGATTCTTTTGAATCCAATGAAGTCACTGCTAGCTCACATTATTATTTATAATTTTCTCAAATAATCAGGCTGGGTTTTATGTTGAAGTACAAATCAGCAAAGAACCAAGCTTCTCATCATGCTGATTAAAACGAATGCCTGGATTTACGACGCTTCGCGACTACATTGCCCAGTTCTTCCTGTAACAGCTCAAAATAGGTAGGATCTTCCGCTTTGGCCGCCTCACGCAGCACAATAGAAGTTGGATGCAACAGTTTTTGGGTTAAACGATGTGAAAACTCGGCCAGTACCGTTTCCGCCTTTTCGCCCTTGGCAATACGCTGCATTGCCAGTGACAATTCTTCCTGACGTAATGTTTCCCCGTGGTCACGATAGGCATGAATGGTCGCCCCGGCCTGTTTGACCTTTTGCTGGGTCATCAGTTCTGTAGCCAGCTGATTGACCATGATCTCAGCCTCAACAGCCGCTTGACGGCGCTGTGCCAGATTTTCCTCAATCACGCTTTGCAGGTCATCGACCCCATACAGATAAACCCCGTCCAGGCTTTCTACTTTGGCATCAATATCGCGTGGCACTGCCAGATCGACCAGCAGCATCTGCTGGTAACGGCGTTTCTTTAATGCTGCCTTGATATCAGGATAGCGAATCACCTGATGCAAACTGCCGGTACAACTGGAAATGACATCGGCACGATGCAGATTTTCTGCAAGCTGATCAAAATCTATAATTTCGACTTCAACTCGATGTGCAATTTCCTGTGCCAGAATATCCGCACGCTCGCGGGTACGGTTACAGATGATGATCTTGCCCACACCCATTTCTGCAAGATGCTTAGCCACCAGACTGTTCATCTCTCCAGCTGCCACCACCATAATGGTCAGCTTGTCCGGGTGACTAAACACTTGCAAGGCCAGTTGTGCTACCGCATAGCCCATCGAGACCGCATGACTACCGACAGCCGTTTCCGAACGCACACGTTTAGCGGCATAAAAAGCATATTCAAAAATGCGGTTCAGGTTTTGCGAAACGGTATGAGAGTCTTTGGCCAGAGAAAGTGCGGTTTTGACCTGCCCCAGAATTTGTGGTTCACCTAGCATCAGTGAATCCAGACCACTGGCAACACGCATCAGATGCGTCACCGCTTGAGCATTTTCATAACGATAGACATGATGTTGCAGTTGTTTGACATCCACCCCATTTTTCTGGGCGAGCCAGTTCAGCACCATGTCAGCATTGTCAGACATGGCGTAAACTTCGGTCCGGTTACATGTAGACACCACCACCATGTCGTTCAGTTGAGGGTGTTGGCTTTGCTCGGCAAGAATGGCACTTAACTTTTCAGGGTTAAACGCCACTTGTTCGCGCAGTTCTACAGAGGCAGTTTGATGGTTGACACCCAATGCAAAGAAAGACATATCAGGTCATCATTTCACTAAATTTATGCTATTGTGCAACATCGGTGTCATAAAAAGCATTACTTGGATCAATAAAAAATTGCGTCAAACAATTAGCCGTATCAACGGCCCTACAATTAAGCAATATTCTACCACATTCCTACTGGTGGGTAGCATGGCTTCGACTGCGCATCTTTATGCAGCGGAAGCAGTTTACCATGCAAATCAAAATTATGATGCGATAAAACAAAGTATGATGGCTGAGTTTGCCATCGCTGCACATGACATTCCGACTGCTTTGCACAACTATACGGTGCTGGCGATCAAGAGCAATTCCACTTCAGTCAAGCAGCGTGCACTGAATGTCGCGCTGGAACATGATGACCTACAGGCAGCACTAGATATCTCCACGCACTGGGTGGTACAAGAGCCACAAGACGTCCCTGCTTTATTTTATTTATCACATATTGCCCTTAAAGCGCATGAATATGAGCTGGCTGCTGAGACCTTAGAAAAAATCCTGCAAATTGATGACAGTGCCGATCTGGAAGAAATTCTCGCCGGAATTTCACCGGAAGGCACAGAGGATCGTACTTATCTGATTCAGGCCTTAAGCACCACTAAAGCCAAGGACAATCCATCTATTCTGGTGCTGGTAGCCGGTCTGGAAGCACAAAATGGTCAGCTCGAACAGGCTCTAAATACAGTTAACCGCGCCTTAAAAAAACGTCCGAATGCGACCGGCTATATTTTGATGAAAGCCAATCTGCTCAATGCACTCGGCGATACTCAGGCGACACTGCAATGGTATGAAAAATCCAGCCGTAAACACCGCAATAATCTGGATGTACGTCTGGCGGAAGTCAAATATCTGGTCAAGCTGAACGAAGCGACTTTGGCGCTGAAAAAACTGCAAGACATTCTAAAAAAATGGCCGACTGCCGAAGAAGCCCTGTTTATTGCCGGACTGACCAGTATTGACTTAGAAGAATACGAGAAGGCCGAAAAATATCTGGTTGAACTGCGTTATTCTGCACAATATCAGAACGAAGCCTATTATTATCTGGCGGTCAATGCAGAACGCAAACAGCACTATGAAACAGCCAAAGCCTATTATCGTCTGGTCGATGGCAGTCTGTACACGGTCTCGCGCCGTAACATGATTTCGATTTTTGCCCAGCAGGATAAACTGCATGATGCACTGCGTTTCCTGACTCAGGAACGGGTCAATTATCCACAACATGCCAGCTTCCTCTATCTAGCCCAAGCGGATATTTTGACGCGCATGCAGAATAAAAAAGCTGCGATTCGCCTGTTGGAAGAAGCCAGCAAAAACCTGCCGGATGACCCTGAACTGGTCTATTCGCAAGTTCTGTTGCTGGATCCCCATCAGGATCGCGTCAAGCTGGATGAACTACTCAGCACTTTACTTAAAATTGAACCGAACAGTCCGACCTATCTGAATGCCTATGCCTATACCCTGGCGATGCAAAACCGTCGCCTCGAAGAAGCACGCCGCTATGTCGAACAGGCACTAGAATATGCACCAGAACAGGCGTCCATTCTGGATACCTATGGTTATATCTGTTATTTACAGAATGACTTCGCCACAGCTGCGGACGTATTATACAAAGCCTATCAATTGAATCCGAATGTGAAGATTGGGGTGCGTTATGCCCGGTCGTTGTACATGAAAGGTGATCTACAACACTTCCACCAAGTGTTACAACAATTACAACAAAACCATCCAAATGCCCCAGAATTGAAACAACTTAATTCGCTATTGTTAGCACCACAAACCAAAACGAGTTAATTAATTTATGCGCAATTTGAGCCAATTGGGCTGCTGTGCCTTTGCAGCCACTGCTTTATTTTTAACTGGCTGTCAGCAGATGATCAAGCCACAAGCGCCTGCCACCCCGTCTGTACAGGCAGACAATCAATTTCAGCTGCAAGGTAAAATTGGCGTTCGCACCCCTCAACAGACTGGCAGCGCATTCTTTACCTGGGTACAACAGCAGGAAGAATTCGATATTGAACTCAGCGGTATCTTAGGCGTCGGTAAAACCCAGATTTCTGGCACGCCGGGACAAGTGACCTTAAACAGCGCAAAAACAGGTGTGATTCAGGCAGCCAGTGCCGAAGAATTATTGCAACGCGCAACCGGCTGGCAAGCACCGATCAGTTATTTAGTGGACTGGGTACAAGCCCGCCCTGCGACCAACTCTGCCAAATTACAAAAAGACGATACGCAGCGGATTAACCAGATTATTGAACAGGGCTGGACAGTCGATCTCAATTATAATGCGCAGGCCAAAATGCCAAACCGCTTGATTTTAAAACAGTCACTTGGAAATGGTGCAGAAAACCGTATTACAATGATCATTGAAAACCGTTAATTGACCTGATTCCAGCCCATGATGATTCGTGTTCCCTCGCCTGCTAAACTGAATTTGTTTTTACATATCACCGGTCGCCGTGAAAATGGCTATCATGAGCTGCAAAGTATTTTTCAGCTGATTGACCTATATGACTGGCTGGAGTTTGAACAAAGCGCTGATGATGCGATTCAGATAGAAGGTCTGGCCTCAGTGGATCTGCAACAGAATTTAATCTATCGGGCGATACAGTTGTTGAAGCCCTATGCTAAGACGCTCTCTGGACTAAAAATTCGTCTGGAAAAAAATATCCCGATGGGTGCAGGTCTCGGTGGCGGCTCTTCCAATGCAGCGACGACCCTGATTGTGCTAAACCAGCTCTGGCAGTGCGGTTTAAATGTTGAACAACTGGCAGAGCTTGGGGTCAAGCTAGGCGCAGATGTGCCAATATTTGTGCATGGCAAAAATGCCTGGGCGGAAGGTATTGGCGAACACTTAACATTCATAGACTTAGATCAAAAAAAATTCATTGTGTTAAAACCTGATTGTTTTATCAGCACTCAACTGCTTTTTTCGCAAAAAGCATTGACAAGAGACACGAAGAGCTCTAAATTTTGCGCCTATCAGGAAACGCCATCTGATTTTGGAAATAACTTTGAGCCAGTGGCAAGAAGCTTATATCTCGAAGTCGATGAAGCAATGCAATATCTCGACCAGTTCGGAAAAGCAAAGCTTACAGGTACAGGTGCTTGTGTGTTTATTGAAGTCACTGACAATCTGAATATCGAAGATATTCTTGCAAATGCACCATGTAAAGCTTACCTGGTCAACAGTTTACAAGAATCACCTTTAGTTCGGTTTAAAGTGTAGATAGGGGTATCGCCAAGTGGTAAGGCACCGGGTTTTGATCTCGGCATCCGTTGGTTCGAATCCAGCTACCCCTGCCATCTTACAGTCATCAAATTAGGGGCGTCGCCAAGTGGTAAGGCACCGGGTTTTGATCTCGGCATCCGTTGGTTCGAATCCAGCCGCCCCTGCCATTTTCTCGAAAAAAGACAGAACACTCATTTGCTGTAAGACTGTTAATTTACCTTGACACTTTACCGCAAAAATATTAAAGTTCTGCCGCATTAGGGGTATCGCCAAGTGGTAAGGCACCGGGTTTTGATCTCGGCATCCGTTGGTTCGAATCCAGCTACCCCTGCCATCTATTCCCATATATCCCAACCGCCAAGGGTGCTTCATGCCCAATCTTGTCGTTTTTAGTGGATCTGCGCATCCACAATTCGCTCAAAAAGTCGTAAGTCACTTACACATTCCTCTAGGCGCTGCCTCTGTAGGTCAGTTCTCTGACGGTGAAATTGCTGTCGAGATTACTGAGAACGTTCGTGGTAAAGACGTATTTATCGTACAACCTACTTGTGCCCCAACTAATGATAACCTGATGGAAATCTTGGTGATGGCTGATGCTTTGCGTCGTGCAAGTGCGGGTCGTATTACTGCCGTGATTCCTTATTTTGGTTATGCTCGTCAAGACCGTCGTCCACGTTCAGCACGTGTTCCAATCACTGCAAAAGTTGTAGCAGACATGCTCACTACTGTAGGCGTTGACCGTGTGGTGATGATCGACTTGCATGCTGACCAGATCCAAGGCTTCTTCGATATCCCTGTAGACAACATCTACGGTACACCAGCGCTACTTGCTGACTTGCGTCAACAATCGCATCACAATCTGATGGTGGTTTCACCTGACGTAGGTGGTGTAGTGCGTGCACGTGCTGTTGCGAAACAAATGGGCGATATCGATCTTGCAATCATCGATAAGCGTCGTCAAAAAGCGAATGAATCACAAGTGATGCATTTGATTGGCGATGTAAAAGATCGTGATTGTGTCATTGTTGATGACATGGTAGATACTGCTGGTACGCTATGCAAAGCTGCTGATGCATTGAAAACTTTCGGTGCTCGCAAGGTTGTTGCGTATGCAACGCATCCAGTACTTTCTGGTAAAGCGATTGAAAACTTAAAGAATTCTGTGATTGATGAACTGGTTGTGACTGATACCATTCCTCTTTCTGATGAAGCTTTAGCACTGGGCAAGATTCGCCAGGTTTCAGTAGCCAGTATGGTTGCCGAAACGATTCGTCGTATTAACAACGAAGAATCTATTAGCGCAATGTTCGATTCTTATCTATAATAGAGCGCTGAATTTTCAAAGCCCTGCCATTTGGTAGGGCTTTTACTCACCAGACTGGTCGCAAGTCTGGTTCATTTAACTTAAATAGGATGTCTATCATGGCAAACTTCGTATTAAACGCAGCAGCACGTGAAGAAGCAGTTCAAGGGAAAGGTGCGAGCCGCCGCCTTCGTCTTCAAGCTAAAGTTCCTGCAATCATCTACGGTGGTGAAGCTGCTCCTGTAGCAATTACTGTTGAGCTTCGTCAGCTTGTTAAATTCTTAGAAAACAATTCATTCTTTGAAGAAGTTATCGAAATTGATGTAGACGGTAAAGTTGAAAGCGTTAAAATCCAAGCGTTACAACGTCACCCAGCTAAAAACACACCTATGCACGCTGACTTCAAACGCGCATAAGTGTTAATGGTGTAATTAGTGTCAAATATTTCACTGATTGTTGGTTTGGGTAACCCAGGTTCTGAGTATGCCCAAACCCGCCATAATGCAGGCTTCTGGTTCGTAGAACGCCTTGCAGAGCAATATGGCATTACCCTCAAAAAAGACCCAAAATTCAACGGATTTAGCGGTCGTGGCAATATCGAAGGTCAAGACGTCCGTCTTCTTCTACCGACAACCTTTATGAACCTTTCCGGTAAAAGTGTTGTTCCTTTCGCCAAATTTTACAATATCGCACCTGAATCGATCCTGATTGCCCATGATGAACTGGACATGAATCCTGGTGTCATTCGCCTGAAAACTGGCGGTGGTCACGGTGGTCATAATGGTCTACGCGATATCGTTCCGCATATTGGTTCAAACTTCCATCGCCTGCGTATTGGAATTGGTCATCCTGGTGCCAAAGACCGTGTTTCCGGTCATGTACTCAGTAAAGCACCAAGCAGCGAACAGAATTTAATGGATGATGCAATTTCTCATGCCCTCGCCCGCACAAAAATGCTGGTGAATGGTGAAGTACAGCAAGCCATGAATCAAATCAACGCATATAAGCCGAACTAAACATTCAAAAATTGCTGGACAATTCCGCTTGCCAGAAAGTTTATTTAAGCGCAAAATGCGTTTGCTCGATTGTTCACCATACAGCAAGCAAGATTGATTTAACCAAATGATCAAACTCTTAGGTCAACTCAGGGGACGCTAGCCATGCTATCTCGTTTATTAAAATGCAAAATTCACCGCGCTCACGTTACACATGCAGAACTACACTATGAAGGTTCATGTGCAATTGATGGCGTTTTGATGGATTTGGCTGGCATTCGTGAATACGAAGAAATTCATGTGTGGAACGTGACCAATGGTAAACGTTTTGCAACTTATGCAATTCGTGGCGAAGACAATTCAGGTATCATCTCAGTCAATGGTGGCGCTGCGCATCAGGCCGATGTAGGCGATATCGTGATTATTGCAACCTTTGGCGATTTCACTGAAGCTGAAGCGAATGCCCATCAGCCTCGCTTGGTTTATGCTACCCCAAACAATACAGTCAGCCACACTGCCAACTGTATTCCGGTACAAGTCGCATAAGCTGATCAGACCAGATACCCAAAAGCTCGCACATTGCGGGCTTTTTTAATACCCGAATATTGACCTATTTAACTGCCCTCTCGCCAGCTTTTAGAGCTTTCACAGTTTAAGGGTTTTAATTGTTGATCCAGCAAATCAAATAACAAGGCCTTGCCATTTTCCTTCACTTTCAGCTCTGCAAATTTGGCGTTACGATAACAAGGCTCCAGACCCTCGGGGAACATGAAACTGTTAGCAGCAGGATACAAAGCCTCAAAAGTATTGCGTGGGTTTTTCAGCATTAATCGGGCTACACGTTCCGATTGATTGAGTGCACTTCGATCAAAACTGGTTTTAATAACTCTGCGCTGCTGATCCAGCTGCACATAACTCATTACATGTGATTGATTTTTAAAATCTTCAATCTTTATGTCAGAAACAGGCTGTTCGGAACCATTCCCCGCTGCCACTGCGCTAAAATGCAGATCATAGTTCAGTACCATATAATCCCCTTGCAGGATCGAACGCGGATCGACTGGTGCCAACTCGACAAAGATACTGTCGCTTTTGGCCAGATGCCATTCATGCTGGACAATTAAACCTACGAATAAAGCAATACTAAAAATACTAAGATGCAGTGCCATAAACTTTTTCATCATGAGACCACTCCTGCTTTCAGCTGGAACTTCGGTGAACTCAACACATAAGCCAAAAGCAACACCAGCACACCTGAGGCAAAAATACTGACACTTTTAAATAAAAAACTTAGTCCCAGATTGTAATACAGCAGCCATAACCAGAAGATCAGTAGCAAAATGGTCAAGGCTTGCATCAATCGTTGTTGATTCACCATGGCCCAAGCCATAAACACTAAAATGATAAAAATTTCAAAGTAACCCAATGCAATCAGCAGAATTCCCGCAGCAGGAATGAGCCAGAGTTGAATTCGTGAAAATTGCTTGAGATGAATCCCGACAAAACTCAATAGCCAGAAAGCTGGCAAAATATAGAAAATAATGGCTTCATCTATACCGCGTGGCTGCAATTGCTGAGCCACACCAAATTGCAGTAAACATTGAAAAATAGCCGTCACCACCAAAATACTAATCATCCATAAATTCATGCTTTTGGCATAAGCTGAAGCGAGCCAGTATCTCGCAGTAAGCAAAGCTCCTGTCAGAATGCTGTAATTCAGCAGCATGATCCACGTCAGCAGGCGCTGATCCTGAAAAAATGCATGTTGGTCGACCAGAACTGCAATTCCCAGTATATGTGCAAGTAACAACTGCAACAGCACCACCAGCCAATGCATACGACTCATGATAGTCAGCAGCGTAATGCCGACTTGTATCAGCCAGATTAGCAATAGACTCTCTGTGAGTAATTGAGTATGAATCAATACCGCGGCCTGACCGCAAACCCATAAACAATAAGCCAATTGCCGCAGAAAAACTGAGGGCTTGCTACGAATCAACCACCAGGCGACTGCGATAAAAATGATTCCCATCAGAATCGAAAAACTTTTCCAATAGGTCAGCAACAGCATGGCCAAGATCACACCAGCAATCCACGCGCCCAGAGCCAATGGAATGACCGAAAACCGGCTCTTGGGCAACAGCTTGATCAGCAGACCTGTAATAGCTGCGAACCAGCTGAATATCAGCAAAGCTAGTATCAATAAGCCAGCGGCAGAATCATGTAAATATTGCTGAGTGAGATCAAAAATGAGAACACTAAAACTCAGGGCCAGTCCTGCAACAAGCAAACTGGTTTCAAGCTGTTGCTTTCGGGTATAGAAATAAACACTGAATAAAATAGGCAGAACCAGCACCGAAGCCAAATACCAGATCGAATCCGAGTCGATAAACCGGAACATACTTACTACTGAAATAAGCACCACGACAGCGATAAACAGATAGCGCAAAACCGGATAATAACGTAAGGCATAGATCATACTTAGCCCGGTCAACAGATTCAGACCGAGCAGATAAAGAGTTTCAGCACGCACCAGCCAAAAGCTTTGTTTAAAATAAAAATAGAGTGCTAACTGGCTGACCACACAAAATAATGCAAAGATCCCAATATTCGGCCGATACAGCCAAGGCAGCAACAGCAAAGCCCAAAGCAGAAATAACTGATAACTGTCAGCACCAGTCTGATAAATCTGTCCAATCACGGCCAGACTTAAGCCCAGCATTAGACCCGATACAGTATCCAGACTTTGTCTTAACTTTTCCCGCGCAGTGAAACGCACACTCAGCAATGCTGAACCCAGCAATAAAATTTGAGGAATAAACAGCTGGACAAATTTGGGCAACATCCACCAGTTTGCTGCCAGCAGATACACGATACTGACAGCGATCAGCGCCAGCCCAATGATTTGAAGAATTTGAATCACAGCAGGTTGAATAAATAACAGCGGGGAAAATGGACGATCTGGCGATGGTACTGTTCTGGACATACTGATCTGTTCAATTTTTATTTGATTTCACCTTAGCATGATTTTTGCAGGATATGCCAGGCAGGAACAGTTCAAGTATGCTGTACATTTTTAAATCAGGATTTGATAAATTCCGTACCCTGCAATCATGAGCAGAATCATGCCGCACAATGCCAGCAAATGTGGATAGAGTCGAGAATGGGATAAGTGGTTGAAACCCAAATACACCACAGACAAAGTCAGAAAATCCAGGAGAATCCAGCTCAAAGTCAAAATAATTAAACTTAAATCAAGATCAGGAGTAATCCCGATAAACTGCGGGAAAAAAGCCGCAAAGAAAATAATGTCCTTCGGATTAGAAATACCAACCAAAAAACCTTGTCGAAAACCACCATGCACAGGAACTAGATTCTCCTGAGCTTGCTCCTGCTGCTTAAAAATAACTTCACGGAAAATCTGCCAGCCCAGATAGCCAATATATAAACAGCCCAGCAGCTTGATCGCATCCAGCCATTGCGCATTAATGACCAACAAACCTTTTAGACTCAATACCGATAAGGCAATTAACACCAGAGAGGCGAAATTGGTACCAAAAATGGTTCTTAAAGCCGCCGCATAACCACCTTTTAAACCGGCACTGGCCACCAGCAACATCACTGGGCCAGGTGTAGCGATCATCACCACAACAGCCAGACAATATAAAAAATATTCACTAATATTCATGCCACCCCTCAGCTATTGTTATTTTTATGCATAAAAAAAGAGGACTTAGTCCTCCTCTTGTATATGAATCAGTTGCTGACTGATACCGTCTGCCCGCAGAAAAGCCAGATCATAACTGGCAGTAGCCAAGGCCAAGATCCGGCGCTCAAACTCATCCCACAACGGACGCACCTGCTTATAATGGATGGCCAAACCACTATCGTCGGTAAAATGCCGATTTTTTTCACACAGCTTTAAAGCATGATACAGCTTGCGCCCTTTGGAAGCATCATCACGCAAGCGCACCCGTTTCGACAGCACAAAGGCCTGCACTTTGACAAGATCGGCATGCGGTAACAATGGCACCAGAATCTGATCCAGCTGTGCATCCAGTCGCTGCCACACAGCTCGATGCTGCTCAGCACTATACGTATTCCAGTGAATCACTTCATGATTAAAACGGCGACAACCACGACATACCGCATCACCAAATACGGTCGAGCAACGCCCTGCACATGGGGTTAAAGACGCAATACGACGATCTGAACTCAAAACACACTCCAAAGATACTGCAACTTTCAGTATCTGCATCACTGCACAAAATCCTGGGCCGGGCATGACTATACACGCTCTCTCCCATGAATTGAAGCCTGTTAAAAGACTTGCGTTTTACTCGCTTATTCACTCGAATCAAGCTAAAATATGCGCCTTTCAAATTATCATGCTACGTTGGAGTATTCCATGAACGCTACTGTAGAACAGCTTGCACCTGTAGAACAGCAAGCGACGACTGGTTGGGTTGTTGCCGCACTTTATCAATTCAAAGAAGTTCAAGATCCTGCCGATCTTCAGCAACGTCTTCTGGACCTGGTAAAATCCATCAACCTTTGCGGTACTCTAATTGTGGCAGGTGAAGGCATTAACGGTACGGTTGCAGGCGACCGTGCATCGATTGATCAAATTCACCAGTTCCTTCTGAATGAAGGTTTTAACGAAATGGAATACAAAGAATCTGACAGTTCTGAAAAACCATTCCGTAAAATGAAAATTAAATTAAAAAAAGAAATCGTGACTTTAGGCGTGGAAGTGAAACCGCGTGATTTAGTCGGTCACTATCTTGATCCAAAAGAATGGAACGAACTGATTGCACGTGATGACGTGATTCTGGTTGATACCCGTAACGATTACGAATACAAAGCAGGTACGTTCAAAGGCGCGATTGATCCGAAAACTGAAAGCTTCCGCGAATTCCCTGAATACGTGAAAAATAATCTGGAACAGCACAAAGACAAGAAAATTGCCATGTTCTGTACTGGCGGTATTCGTTGTGAAAAATCCACTTCACTTCTTCTACAAGAAGGTTTTACCGAAGTGTATCACCTGAAAGGCGGCATTCTAAAATACCTGGAAGAAACCCCGGCTGAAGAAAGCATGTGGGAAGGTGAATGCTTCGTGTTTGATGGTCGTACTGCCGTAACGCACGGTGTTGAAGAAGGCCAAAATACCAAGTGTCATGCGTGTGGCTGGCCTTTACTTCCAGAAGAAGTTGCCCTCCCAAGTTATGAACATGGTGTCTCTTGTGTGTACTGTATTGACAAAACCACCGAGAAACAAAAAGAAGGTTTCCGTATGCGTCAATCACAAATTTTAGCAGCAAAACGCAAACGCCTCTAATTTGGCCTTTTGTAATGAAATATATAAAAACCCTCCTCGGAGGGTTTTTTGTTTACATAAAAATCACAACAGCAATAAAACTCTTACCAATTACTTACCAAGAACCTCATTTTTTTTCAAACAAGATTGTTAGTCTAATGATACGGTGATTTATAAGCTAAGTCTTTCATTATTAACTGAATTTTTAAGTGAAAAGGAATATAAAATGGCAGGCTCACTTGCTCGAGATTCAGACAACCTGGTTCAATTTCAACCTAAAGAAAATATAAAATTGCAACGGCTTCATCAAATTTCTGAAGAGCTTGAACAGCAGTCACATCTGTTCGTCGTTATCTTGGGAACCGTCATTGGGGCCATTTTGGCACTGTTCATTGGTTACCATATCAATACCAGCATCATGCATTTTATCCTGCTGAGTATTTTGCCGATCTGCTTGGCCTATTTCTTACGTAAAGTTTATATTTATACCCTGACGCATAGCTGATTCTGCCTGATCATTTATATTCCAAGACTTTACCGCACAAAAAATACTGCTTAGGATACAGGCAGTATTTTTTATTTTGCCAATCATATGAATCTGACCGAATGGATTATTTCCGTCATGGAGCAACTGGGCTACTGGGGCATTGCCCTGCTCATGTTCCTGGATAATGTCTTCCCGCCAATCCCTTCCGAAATTATTATGCCTTCCGCGGGCTATTCAGCCTCTCAGGGCGAGTTAATACTCGTCGGGGTGATCATGTCCGGTTGTATCGGCTCCCTGCTGGCAGCCGCCTTACTGTACTGGATTGGCTATAAATTTAACCATGATTCTATTTTTAAATTTGTCGATCGTTATGGTAAATATTTATTTATTAAATCAGAGGATGTGAAAAAATCACTGAGCTGGTTTGAGCATTATGGTCACCGCATTGTGTTCTTTGGTCGCATGATTCCTGCGGTTCGCTCGCTGATCAGCATTCCTGCCGGCATGAGTCATATGCCCTTCTGGAAATTTATGTTCTATAGCACACTTGGAACCATCATCTGGACTACGTTTCTGGCTTGTGTCGGATTTTATTTTGGCGAAAACCAGCAGTTGATGCAGCAAATTTTTAGTAAAGTCAGTTATGTGATTATTGCCATTGTTGCGGTAATTATTATCTGGATTTTCTACCGTAGACAGCAGCGTAAAAATCGTCCATCCTGAGGAAGATCCCTTAAGGAGATTAAAACGATGTCGCATTATCTTAAATATTTTGCCACCGTTTATCTGACCTTGGTTCTATTGGTAGGCATACTCATCTATGTATTCAATCTGGGTGCCATTCTGCTGATTCCTGCCCTGATTGCTTCCGCCTTTCTCAGTGCCCGATACTTTGTTAAGAAAGAACTTCGTTTGCCGACTCAGGAAGAGAAAAGCAAACTGGTCTGGGGCTCCACCATCATTGCCATGACATTCGGGTTTATCTTTTTAGTTGTGGTCATCTGGATGAACCCGCAGACAGATGAAATTTATAGAACCATCACCTATACAGGAAGAGGAACAAATTCATTTCTGGTGGCTGCCAGCATTGCCTTACATGCTTTGCTGTTCCATATCGCCTACAATGCTTATGCGCGCTACAGTCTGGCGAAGCGTACAGGCATGGAAAGAAAATAGGATCGAGTAAATCTCAAAGATGCAAAAAGGCCAAAGCTAAAAAAAGCACCCTGCGGTGCTTTTTTTATGAATTATTCTGGAGTGTGATACATCAGATACAATTCATTTAAGTTTTCTGGAATTTCTTCTGCAAGCTCGTCCATTAACTGACCATTGCGACGGAAAGTTTCCATTTGTGGATCTTCATCATCGATGCCACTGAAGACCATGATTGGCAGGGTTAAATCCACCAGTTGTTCTTCAAATTCTTCAGTAAACCAAGCGTCTTCGTTCAGGAACATGGCATCTACAAAGCCCACACTCCAGTCACCCAGGCTTGATTCAGTATCTGCTTCTTCAATTTCAAACGGGAACGTAATCCCTTCTTCATTGGCTAAGCTTTGACGAATAGACTCTAACCATGCTTGCACCTGAGTGATGATTTCTGCAGGCACTTTCTTTTGATTACTATCAAAAAGTTCGTCTAACCATTTGTCGAATTTTGGGCCTACTGCAATAGCACATAAGAAACCATGGGTTGCCGCGAAATCTAGACCATGTTCATTTTGGTCACCATCTAGATATTCACTCAACAGGTCTAAATCTAAAGCACTCATCTAACATCCAAACTTAGAAAACCGAAAGGTTTAGCATAGCATTTATTCAGACTATGCTAAATCCGAATTCGTTAATCTTCGTCATCAAAATCGTCGTCATCGTCGAAGTCATAGTCAAAATCTTTGAGTTCGCGCTCTAAACGACGTTGGGTCAGTAGATCATCGATCAGACGACGTTTTTCCAACGACTCTTTAGCACTGAGCTTGCTAGAAGCCTCATCGAAATTAACATCATCTTCACCGAAGTTATCATCTAGTTCAAAATCTGTAGAAGACACTAAAACTTCCTCATGAGTGAAAAATGTAAAAGGATTTAAGCGCTATTTATCGTGCCTAAAATAACAAGTCAAGTTTTATTTGGATTTTCGTATTTTTAATTTGTAATTAGGGGTTTTTTCTGTCTCAATTGTGTGCCATGATATAATCCACCCTGCGTCCTTATGTTTTTTGATTCTCCTTTTTTGAGTCATAAACAGACACGCATGGGATGAACTTGAAAACAACAAATTCACCCCCATCTTAAATTACTGAATTTCATTTTAAATATTTTATCAGACAGCTTTCATGCTGAATTCTCTGATGAAATATGTAGGCTATTCACTAAATTTAACGAGCTTAAATCGTGCAGCATTGTACGGTTTTTTACTGCCACAGATTCAACGAAGAGTAAGCAAAAGATGAGCGATATGACTTCCCCTACTTCTCAAGTAGCGGCTCTGATTAGCCGAGGCAAAGAACAAGGTTATTTAACCTTCGCTGAGGTTAACGATCATCTGCCGGACTCCATCACAGAAAGCGAGCAGATTGAAGACATCATTCAGATGCTGAATGACGTTGGTATTCCGGTACATGATCGCGCGCCTGAATCTGATGATACGATGTTCGAAGATACTGCAGAAGCGGCGGATGAAGTTGCAGAAGAAGAAGCTGCAGCCGTACTTGCCTCGGTAGAAAACGAGCCAGGTCGTACCACTGACCCTGTACGTATGTATATGCGTGAGATGGGTACAGTAGAACTTCTGACTCGTGAAGGCGAAATCAGCATCGCAAAACGCATCGAAGAAGGTATTCGTGATGTTTTGCACTCGATTGCTTACTGGCCGAATGCGGTAGAAGTGGTACTGCAAGAATACAAAGATTATGAAGCGGGTGAACGCCGTCTTGCTGACCTTTTATCAGGTTATTTAGATCCTGAATCAGATGAAGAAATTCCTGAAGTTCTAGAAGAAGAAGCGGTTCTTGCTGAAGATGAGACTGACTCGAAAAAATCGACCAAAGATGTAAAACTGGACGATGATGAAGAGGAAGAAGAAGCAGATTCTGATGATGAATCAGAAGCAGATTCTGGTCCAGATCCTGAAATTGCTAAAGCGCGTTTTACTGAACTGGAAAATGCGTGGCTGAATACCAAAGCAACTATTGAAAAACATGGTCGTGACAGCAAACAGGCTGAAGAAGCTTTGCAGGCACTTGCAACTGTATTCATGATGTTCAAATTTACCCCGCGTCTATTTGATATCATTTCTGAAATGATTCGTGGTACCCATGATCAAATTCGTGGTGCAGAACGTGAAGTGATGCGTTATGCAGTACGTCGTGGCCGTATGGATCGCACCCAGTTCCGTACCAGCTTCCCGGGCCAGGAATCGAATCCAGCCTGGTTAGACGAGCAGATTGCGAAAACACCTGCAGACCAGAAAGCTTATCTGGAAAAAGTACGTCCAGACGTATTGGCCTTCCAGCAAAAAATTGCCGATATCGAGAAAGAGCTTGGCCTTGATGTAAAAGGCATTAAAGACATTGCCAAACGTATGGCCGTCGGTGAAGCCAAAGCACGTCGTGCCAAGAAAGAAATGGTTGAAGCGAACTTGCGTCTGGTAATTTCGATTGCGAAGAAATATACCAACCGTGGCTTGCAATTCCTGGATCTGATTCAGGAAGGTAACATCGGTCTGATGAAAGCCGTAGACAAGTTTGAATACCGTCGTGGTTATAAATTCTCGACTTATGCGACTTGGTGGATTCGTCAGGCAATCACACGTTCGATTGCGGATCAGGCACGTACCATTCGTATTCCGGTACACATGATTGAAACGATCAACAAGATCAACCGTGTATCTCGTCAGCTTCTACAGGAAATGGGGCGTGAACCGACGCCTGAAGAACTGGGCGAACGTCTGGAAATGGACGAAGTTAAAGTACGTAAAGTACTGAAAATCGCCAAAGAACCAATTTCGATGGAAACACCGATCGGTGATGATGAAGATTCACATCTGGGTGACTTCATTGAAGACAGCAACATCACTTCACCAATTGATGCGGCAACGTCTGAAGGCCTGAAAGAAGCGACACGTGAAGTTCTGGAAAACCTGACTGAACGTGAAGCCAAAGTCCTAAAAATGCGTTTTGGTATCGATATGCCGACCGACCATACTTTGGAAGAGGTGGGCAAACAGTTTGACGTAACACGTGAACGTATTCGTCAGATTGAAGCGAAAGCGCTGCGTAAACTTCGCCATCCATCGCGTTCAGAACACTTACGTTCATTCCTTGAGAATGATTAAGATTTGATGCTTATTCTGGAGACTTGAAATTTGATCATCAGTCTCCATTTAAGTAGCCAAGACAAACCCAAACGCCTGCATGATTGCAGGCGTTTCAAATCAGGGGGACTACCATGTTAGACCGTACACCATCTCGTGAACTTCAAGAACATCTTTGGGTTTTCCCTATGGATTATCCGATTAAACTGATTGGCCTTGCGGGCGATGAATTGCGTCATGCTGTCATCGACATTTTTCTGAAACATTTTCCAGATTTTGAAGGTGATAGCGTCAGTATTACGCCATCACGTACTGGAAAATACCATTCCATTACCGCACAACTGCGCTTTTTGGAACTGGAACAGGTTCATGCAGTATATGCAGATTTGGCCGCTTGCCCGCTAATTAAAACAGCACTCTAATCGAAAATACAAAAGACACGCTTCCGGGCGTGTTTTTTTTATGCCTGTACAATGACTGAGCTAGCGCTTAAATATTGCAGATCTCACCCCTATTTCATGCCGAAGCCATTATAATTATGATCAGTTTTTTATAATTACTAAGGACACTCCCTGTGACTGATGTGCTGCAAAAGCCCGAGCTGATCATTCGTCAATATCACGACCTCACACCTTATGAAGATCGTTTTCTGGAAATGAAAACATTTACGGAAACCCGTGATGAACATAGCCCGGATCAATTGTGGATTTTGCAACATCAGGATGTACTCACTCAAGGTCAGGCAGGAAAACCGGAACATATTCTAATACCGAGCAATATCCCGGTGATTCAGACCGATCGTGGTGGTCAGGTGACCTGGCATGGTCCCGGTCAATTGGTGGCTTACTTCATGTTTGACCTGAATCGTCTGGGCTGGAATGTGCGCACGCTGGTGTCTTATGCTGAAAACCTGATGATTGACTTGCTGAAAAAATATGGCATTGATGCCTATGCCAAACCGGATGCACCCGGGGTATATGTGTCTGAGCGAAAAATTGGCTCACTCGGTTTTAAAATTCGTAAAGGCCGTAGCTACCATGGTCTGTCCTTAAACCTGGATTGTGACCTGAGCGGATTCAACACCATCAATCCTTGTGGCTATGCAGGACTGGAAATGGTACGCATGAGTGACCTGCTCGAACAACCACCCCAGTTTAGCCAGTTGTGCACTGAAATTATTGAAACTTTGCGCCACAGCGGGTACTTTAAGCAAATAACTGTCGAGCAAAGATAAAGCCTTTGCATTTCAACCCCAAATAAATTAGAGTATTTACTCTAAACTAATAATATTGAGATAGGGATCATCACGTGATTGCGACTAAATCCGTAAAACCCGCTTTGCAGCTTGCCTATGTCAAACTCATGATGGATGTGATTGGCCGAGGTCTGGTCATGGCAAGTCAGGTGGATAAAGAAATCAAACAGGAAGTGGCCCATTTTCCAGAAAATTTTACTCTTTCCATGAAAGTCTTTCCGCATGGCCCGGCCTTTGTAGCGCGGGTCACTGAGGACAAACAACTGGAACTGGTTAAAAATCTGGAAAAAGCACCTGATTTGATCATTACCTTTAAACATCTGCACCATGCCTTTTTGGTGTTTTCTTTTCAGGAAAGTACCTCACAGGCTTTTGCCCATGACCGTATGATTGCTGATGGCGATATTTCCAATGCCATTCGCCTCGTTCGCTGCCTGAATAAAATGGAAGCACTGATTTTGCCGAAAATGGTGGCACAACTGGCAGTGAAAGAATATCCAAGCAATCTAAGCCTAAAAGAAAAACTAAGCGAAGCGAGCAGTATTTATCTGAAAATCGCTCAATCCTATTTGAAACGGAGTGTATAACATGGCTAAACCTTATTATGAATTTTTCTGTCCGGTCAAAGTGATTGCCGGTCATGCCGCGTTAGAACATATTCCGTTTGAACTTGCGACTTTAGGGGCCAAACGTCCGCTGATCATTACCGACAAAGGCGTCCGTGCCAACAATTTGTTGGCACCAATTGAAGCTGCATTTGAAATGGCAGATGCTGCAATTGTAGCGATTTTTGATGATGTACCACCCGACTCTAGCTTGGGTACAGTGCGCAGTGCGGCAAAGCTGTATCGCGAAAATCATTGCGACGCGATCATTGCTGTGGGCGGAGGTTCAGTCATTGATACCTCTAAGGCAACCAATATTCTGGTATCGGAAGGCGGTGATGACCTGCTGAAATATTCGGGTGCACATAACTTGCCTAAACCGCTGAAACCGTTCTTTGTGATTCCAACCACATCTGGTACAGGTTCAGAAGTGACCATGGTCGCTGTCGTGTCGGACACTGAAAAGAACGTCAAAATGCCGTTCGCCTCTTATTATCTGATGCCGCATGCTGCGATTCTGGATCCCCGCATGACCCAGACCTTGCCGCCACATTTAACCGCCATGACCGCAATGGATGCTATGACCCATGCGGTCGAAGCTTATACCTGCATGGCAGCCAATCCGATTTCGGATGCTTATGCCACCGCCGCAGTCAAAAAGATCAGTACCCACCTATTTAATGTGCTGGATAACCCTTCCGATGCACAAGGCCGTCTGGAGCTGGCACAGGCATCGACCATGGCGGGAATTGCATTTTCCAACTCGATGGTTGGCATTGTGCATTCACTGGGGCACTCATTGGGTGCAGTGGTACACCTGCCGCATGGTTTATGCATGAACTTATTCCTGCCTTATGTGCTGGAATACAACAAAGAGGTCAATGGCGATAAAATCGCAGATCTGCTCCTGCCTTTGGCGGGTGCCGATATTTATGCACAAACGCCGGCGCATCTACGTGCTGACAAAACTATTGCAACGATTCTAACCATGCGTGACCGGATTTACAGTCTCACCAAATTACCGCGCACATTACGTGAAACCGGTAAGATTTCTGAAGCCCAGCTCGATGAAGTGGCAGAGAAAGCCCTGAATGATGGTTCCATCATTTATAACCCGAAAGAAGCTACCCTGGAAGATTTAAAATCTATCTTAAAAAAGGCTTGGTAATTACTGAAAAATAAGCCAATATAGCCGAAATTCTAGCCTGATGTTTTTTTAAACATCAGGCTTTTATCTTGCATAAGAAAAAATTCGATTTCTATTTTTGAATGGCACATTTTATGCAGGACAAAAGTCAAAAAATAGCTAGCAAAAGCCGTTCTTTTCAAGTAGATTGGCGGACTTTTATAGAAAACTGTAGGGGGGATCGTTCGTCTCAAACGATCCTTATAAATATGACTGATCCTTGATCAACGATTAAGAGGATAACGCCGTTGACTAATATCTCTGGGACTCAATCGGCAGCTAAACTGCAAAAAACGCTGGGACTCTGGCACATCATTATTATTGGTTTAGCTTATATTCAACCCATGACCTTGTTTGATACATTTGGTCTGGTATCTGAAGAAAGTAACTTCCACGTTCCCACCTCTTACATTTTTGCACTGATTGCAATTTTGTTAACCTCCTTGAGCTATGGTCATATGATTCGTCGCTACCCTTCTTCGGGTTCGGCCTATACCTATGCGCAAAAATCCATCCACCCGAACGTAGGTTTCATGGTGGGTTGGTCATCCTTGCTGGATTACCTGTTATCGCCAATGGTCAATATCATTCTGGCGGTGATTTATCTGGAAGCACTTTTCCCAGACATGAACCATTGGGTTTGGGTCATTGGTTTAACCGCCTTTATGACCGCGATTAACCTTCGTGGTGCGAGATTTGTTGCCAACTTCAACAGTATGATTGTATTCGTACAATTGGGCGTCATTGCATACTTCACCTGGATGGTTTACCAACTTCTGGAAGGTGGTGTAAATGCAGACGGCACACTGGTCAATGCAAAGTATCAATTGTGGAGTTTAGAGCCATTCTGGAATGAGTTTACGTCTGTTGCTGCCCTGATTACCGGTGCAACCTTACTGTGTTTCTCATTCACAGGTTTTGACTCCTTAAGTTCTCTTGCTGAAGAAACCAAAGATACTGAGAAAACCTTACCTAAAGCGATTTTCTTGACTGCATTATTGGCAGGTATCATCTTCATCATCAGTACTTACTTTATGCAGATCTTCTTCCCGAATGATCCAAAAACTTACTTTGAAGATATCGCTGCAACACAGCCGGATATTTTACAAGCTGTAGGTGGCGTGGCGTTTAAGACAGTCGTACTTTACTTCGCAATTGTGACAGTCATGGCTTCTGGTATTTCAGCACATGCGGGTGTATCACGTCTGATGTATGTAATGGGTCGTGATGGCGTAATCAACAAGAAGATCTTCGGTCATATTAGCCCGAAAAACTATACACCTTCATACAACATCTTAATCGCTGGTGCAGTGGCTTTAACTGCTGGCTTTATGGATCTTGATTTTGTGGTGTCGTTGATCAGCTTTGGTGCCTTAACTGCATTCAGTTTCGTCAACTTGTCGGTGATTTCACGTTATGCATTACGTGACGGTCGTACCAAGAGTGCTAAAGAGATCATGAACTTTGTCGTGGTTCCTTTACTTGGCTTCATTTCAGTCTTTGCTCTGTGGCTAGAAGTCGATGAAGCTTCGCTTAAATATGGTCTGATCTGGGCATTTGGCGGTATCTTGTACTTAGGTTATAAAACCAAAGGCTTCAAGCACCCTGCTCCTCAGCACAATGAATTTGACGATAAATAATATCGTTTTGCTTCAAATAAAAAAGGCGCTTCATGCGCCTTTTTTATGTCTGTCATGTTTTGATTTTACTAATGCAGATAGCAATCAAAACCCATCTGGGTATTGACCCGATTATTTTCATAACCCAGTTTCTCAATAAACAGACTGCGATTAGACAATAACTTTTGCTCTTCCGGACCTAAACGGGCTTTATTCTTGACGGCCAGTTGATACATTTCATCCACGACATCCTGAAAAATATCACAGACTTCCTCACGCTTGGCGGGCTTTAATTTACGCCCTCGCCAGGTCCATTGAAAATCATCTGCATCCAAGCTCTTCCCCCATTTTTCAATACGCGTATCTAAGCGTTTCTGCATGTTGAGCAAACCCTGCTGTATTTCTGCCTGAGTAATGGACTGAACTTCCTTTGTTGCCGATGTGGCGGCACTGCCCTCTTCCGCACTCACGGAAGCCGCAATAGATCCAAGGCAACATGCGATGATAAGTTTTAATAGAGGCTTCAAGGCTGCACCTTTTGTTATATTTGATAAAGTTATAAATTCAAGCATACAACGAAGTGAAAAGCAGTTTATCTATTCGTTACACAAAATAAAAAAGCCACCCAAAGGCAGCTTTTAGAATCATCACAAATTTCAGCTTAAAGCGTTTTAAAACCTTGCTGACGCCAAGCTTCGTAGACAATTACTGCAGTGGCATTCGACAAGTTCAAACTTCGGGAGTTTTCTGCCATCGGTAAACGAATCCAGTGCTTTTGCGGAAACATCATACGAACATGTTCAGGCAGACCACGAGTTTCCGGACCCATTAACAAGGCCACAGGACGGTTTAAATCCGAAGTATGCGGTGTTTCAGAACCTTTGGTGGTCAATGGATAGATTGCATCCAGCCCAATGCCTTTGCTTGCCAAATCGGCCAGACAGTCTTTGATGTTTTCCCAAATCTGCATATTGGCATATTCGTGATAATCCAGACCGGCACGTTTCAGCTTTTTGTCATCCAACTCAAAACCCAGCGGCTTGACCAGATGTAACTGTGCTCCTGTATTGGCACACAGACGAATAATATTGCCTGTATTTGCAGGAATTTCAGGCTCATATAAAACAACGTGGATCACAGCTTACTCACTCAATATATTTAATTCAGACACAACATTCGCCTTGCGCTCGGGCAAAGCAGTGCTTTGCTTATCCTCTTACTTCAGGCCTAGCCTTCGTCTTGCGCTCGGGGCAAAGCAGTGCTTTGCTTATCCTCTTACTTCAGGCACAGCCTTCGTCTTGCGCTCGGACAAAGCAGTGCTTTGCTTATCCTCTTACTTCAGGCACAGCCTTCGTCTTGCGCTCGGACAAAGCAGTGCTTTGCTTATCCTCGCTCATGCCATTGCAATTGTTCACGTAAGCGTACAACTTCACCAATAATGGTCAAAGTCGGGGCTTGAATCTGATGTTCGGACACTTTGGATGCAATATCAGCAAGCGTTCCTACTACAACTTTCTGTTCAGGCGTCGTACCTTTAGAAACCAAGGCCACTGGCATGTCGGCTCGCTGACCATGAGCGATTAATTCTGCACAGATTTTCTCCAGTCCCACCAACCCCATATAAAGCACTAAGGTCTGGTTTTCATAGACCAACTCACTCCAAGGCAATTCTGGCGAACCTTCTTTTAAGTGACCGGTCAGGAAACGCACACTTTGCGCATAATCACGATGGGTTAATGGAATACCGGCATAGGCTGAACATCCTGAAGCTGCGGTAATCCCTGGAACCACCTGGAAAGTAATCCCAGCAGCGAATAGCTCTTCAATCTCTTCGCCGCCACGCCCGAATATAAATGGATCACCACCTTTCAGACGGCAAACCCGCTTTCCTTCACTGGCATATTTGACCAATAAAGCATTAATCCCATCTTGCGGAACCGCATGATTGGAACGCGCCTTACCCACATAGATCTTTTCCGCATCGCGGCGGCACAGCTCCATAATTGGCGCTGAGACCAGTCGGTCGTAAATCACCACATCGGCTTGCTGCATCAAACGTAAGGCTTTTAAGGTCAACAATTCTGGATCACCCGGACCCGCACCGACCAAGTAGACTTCACCTTTTGGCTTTTGCCACTCTTGTAATGCTTGCTCGATCAGGCGATCTGCTTCCGCGATATTGTCGTTGAACACCTGTTCTTTTAGCGGACCGGCATATAAATCTTCCCAGAAAATACGGCGTTCATCCGGATTGACAATTTTAGCCTTAACCGTACTGCGCCATTTTCCTGAAAATTCAGCCAGCTTGCCCATACCATGCGGAATAGCGGCTTCTAACTGAGTACGGATCTGCCGTGATAACACGGGCGACGTACCATTCGATGCGACCGAAATGACCAATGGCGAACGGTCAATAATCGCAGGCACCATAAATCGGCAATGCGGCGGATCATCAACGCTATTGACCAGGACATTTTCCGCTTCACACAGTTCAAAGACCTGACGATTGGTCTCTGCATCGTCAGTTGCCGCAATTACCAGTCGATATGGACGTAATGCAACTTCAGGATGAAAAGCTGCCTGCACATAGTGTCCTTGGCTATTTTGCACAATTCGCAGCAGACTCTCTTCAATTTCAGGCGCAATCACATGAATGATCGCACCTGCTTTTTGTAGGAGAAGTGCTTTACGGTATGCAATATGTCCACCACCGACAATCAGACAAGTTTGCTGTTGCAACTTTAACGAGATTGGAAAAATATCCACGAACTACCTCAAAATTTTAAATCTGACTGTCTATGCAATTTTCATGCACATTTAGGGATGCTGAGATCGACAATTAGTCGATATAAGTCGCACCACACATATATGGACGTAATACTTCAGGAATCTCAATGGAGCCATCGGCACGTTGATAGTTTTCCATTACTGCAAGTAAAGTACGACCCACGGCCAGACCTGAACCATTCAAGGTATGCACAAATTCAGTTTTCTTCTGATCAGCACGGTAACGCGCTTTCATACGACGCGCCTGGAAATCCCCCATGTTTGAGCATGAAGAAATTTCACGGTAGGTATTTTGGCTTGGTACCCAGACTTCCAAGTCATAAGTCTTGGTCGCACCAAAGCCCATGTCACCACCACAAAGTAAAATTTTACGATATGGAAGTCCGAGTGCTTGCAAAATGCCTTCAGCATGGCCAGTCAATTCTTCAAGCACTTGCATCGAAGTTTCAGGTTTTACAATCTGAACCATTTCGACTTTGTCGAATTGGTGCTGACGGATCAAACCGCGGGTATCACGACCATAAGAACCTGCTTCGCTACGGAAACATGGCGTGTGCGCTGCATATTTCAGTGGCAGACGGTCTGCATCAATAATTTCATCACGTACGAAATTCGTCACTGGCACTTCAGCAGTTGGAATCAGATAAAACTCTTTTTCGCCCTGCAGCTTAAACAGATCTTCTTCAAATTTAGGCAGCTGACCAGTCCCACGCAATGAATCTGCATTGACCAGATAAGGCACATAGGCTTCGGTATAACCATTTTGATCAGTATGCGTATTTAGCATGAACTGGGTAATGGCACGTTGTAAACGCGCCAATGGACCTTTCAATACACTGAAGCGTGAACCAGTTAATTTGGTCGCGGTTTCAAATTCAAGACCGCCCATCATTTCGCCCAGATCCGTATGGTCTTTGATTTCGAAATCAAATTCACGCGGTGTACCCCATTTCAGGATTTCCACATTATCGCTTTCGTCTTTACCTTCAGGCACAGCTTCATCTGGCAAGTTTGGAATAGATAATAATTTTTCTTCAAGCTCAGCTTGCAGTTCAGCCAGTGCTGCTTCAGCTGCTTTGATTTCATCACCAATCGCAGACATGCGTGTCATGATTTCAGATGCGTCGCCACCTGCTTTTTTAATTTGACCGACTTGTTTGGCACCGGCATTACGTTCAGCTTGCAGTGTTTCTGTCTTGGACTGAATCTCTTTACGGCGTGCTTCTAGGGATGCCCACTCTTCAACATTGAGTTGAACACCACGTTTTGCCAAGGCTACATTTACAGCCTCAATATTATTTCTGAGTAATTTCGGGTCGATCATAATCAATCTTTGCAGAAGAAAAAAACTGGCTATAGTGTAAGCTCTTAACGTCAAAAAATACAGTGACCATGACCCTGGCTGCGTCCTATTAGCACAATATTTAGGAAGCTTCTTACTGCAAAATGGCTAAATATTCAGGCTGAATCACTTCCTTTAAATCCACATAGGACACTTTTAATTCAGGCATTCCTGTTGCTGCGGGAGCTAATTCGCCTGCTGGATACACCATCACCAGACCTGTTGTATCAAAATAATAGTTATCACTCAATTTTAACTGCTGTGGTTGAATGCCCTGCGTATTCAGCCATTGAGTATTGGCCTGATACATTGCATTCAGCAGTTTCTGCTCACCGCCATTTAATAATAGTTGGGAGAGGGCCAAACGTTTTCTCTGCTTTAGATCAAAATTGATATATTCCACATGTTTCAGAGAAGCATTTTTGCTCCTCGCCAGATTGGAACTTTTTAAGGCAAAAGTCGCCAGATAAGCGTGCTGACCAATAAATTCTACCTTGATAAAGCGCTGATCCAGATAATGCGGCTCATCAGCTTTTTTAGGATTTTTCTGGGTGATTTTGGTGAATGCAACAGGTTCGGTATGCTGTATCCGCTCAATAAAATATTGATTAATCCAGTCAATATTGCTGTCCACCGTTTGTAGATCGAAGCGCACACAACCTTCTATTTCACATACCACTTTGGCTGCCCCTTTAATTGGAACGGTTTTGGCTTCAATTTGCACAACCCGATCTGTTTGCGCGAGCGTTGCCACTGAGCTGGATTGAGGCTGACAACCCAACACACCCACAGTGAGTAATAAAACAGCGTAAATTTCAGCAATTTTAAATAGATTAATCTTCATTTTGAGCTCCCAAAATTTTGCAATTTCATTGACTCGACTTTTATTTATTCTAAGATGCTCTCGTGTTTAGATATAGCTGAACCTTGTAGCCTGTCCAAAACAATCCTGATGATCGGCAATAAAAAAGCAACCTCGAAAAGTTGCTTTTTTAGTTGGTTCATATTGATGCTTATTGATCAATGATGTCCGTACCTTTTGGTGGAGTAAAGTTAAAGGTAGAGGC
The DNA here is from genome assembly GCF_000369745.1 of Acinetobacter sp. CIP 64.7. GTDB lineage: Bacteria > Pseudomonadota > Gammaproteobacteria > Pseudomonadales > Moraxellaceae > Acinetobacter > Acinetobacter fasciculus. The sequence continues at coordinate 574,290 of NZ_KB850178.1, forward strand.
TGGAATACTGCTATTTACTTTTACATTGCTAAATTTGATATTGGTGGTTTGTCCCAATGAATCCTGCAAGATCATCAAGCTTGGTGCTTTGTTCGCGCCAAAGCTAATGGTCAGGCTTTCAAACACACCATCGGTATTTTTAGGATACAGCGTGTAATAGGTTTTGCCTTTATTTGGCTGAGTCACCCGGTAAGACTGCATAATCTGGCTGGTGTTTCCTGACAGCAATAACGCCGGCGTATTGGCAACCTGTTCATCTAAGCTTTGACGAACGGCTTGCTGCAAGTCCGGATCATAAATCCATACGGTTTTACCCGTGGTTGCAATGACTTGCTTCGACGGTGCGGTCGTTTCCCAATAGAATTTACCCGGACGCGCGACTTTCATCACCCCTTTAAAGGTTTGATTCATATGTTGTGCGGTCAAACCTTTTTTCTGGGTCGCTCTTGGATTGGTTACCTTGGTACTTTGTTCGAAATTTGCTGTCATGCTACGCACATGATTGAGCTGTTTGACCAGACTGGCTGTTGCCTGTTGCTCCGAAGCTGCCACAGGTGCAGCAAACACGGTTGTACTCATCACCGGTGCTAAAGTCACTGCACCCAGAGCCATAGCACAGACGGTTTTACGAAGCATATTCATAATTTCACCCTTATATTTTGCTTGATCGCAATTTATTTGATAGCTCATCTTAAACGAAAATTAAAAGCTAAAATGATAGAAAATAAGAACTTTTGTATTGTTATTAATTCGAAACTGGTTTTTTTGTTCATCATCATGAAGATTTCAGGACAATTTTTACATTATGGAATGTCGCTTAATCTGAACATTAATTTTCAGGCATAAAAAAACCCACAATAACTGTGGGCTTTTTTTCTATCTCAGCGGATTACGCGTCAACAGATACGTAGCGACGGCCAAATTGACCTTTCACTTCGAATTTTACTACGCCATCAGCAGTAGCAAATAATGTATGGTCACGACCCATACCAACGTTTTGACCAGCGTGGAATTCAGTACCACGTTGACGAACGATGATGTTACCTGCAGTTACAGTTTGACCACCGTAAACTTTAACACCTAACATCTTAGGATTCGAATCACGACCGTTCTTAGTCGAACCACCGGCTTTTTTAGTTGCCATGTCTATTTACTCCTCGTAATTAGCCTGAAATAGCTGTAATTTTCAACTCAGTGAACCATTGACGGTGACCTTGTTGTTTACGGTAGTGTTTACGACGACGCATTTTGATGATGCGGATTTTGTCGTGACGACCATGGCTAACTACTTCAGCAGTTACAGTAGCACCAGCAACAACTGGAGCACCGATTTGAATGCTTTCACCGTTAACAAGCATCAATACGTCATCAAACGTAATAGTCGCGCCAGTTTCAGCTTTCAATAATTCTACTTTAAGGGTTTCACCCTCAACTACACGGTGCTGTTTACCACCGCTTTGGATTACTGCGTACATAATGTACTCCAAACAAGCCCGTGTCGTCGTGCCGATAAAGGAATATATCGAACTTAAGACGTACGCCACTGGGGGGATATCTAAAGGCGAGGATTTTAAGGGATATTCAAAAAAACAACAAGCCATTTTACTGAAATAATAATGAGCAGGATGCGCTAATTATTTAACTATTAAATAATTTCTATCAAATCAAATACTCAAGATATATTCAGCAACAAAATAATACAGCAGAAATCCGGCCAGTTTGATTAATATACTCAGCCTGACGAATAGGGCCACGCCCCCTGACCTTTCCTGATTTTTATGGCTCGAAATATGGATCGAATCTACATAACCTGAGTTCGATGAAATCCACTTAACCTTTTAGCATATTTTGGAAAGTTGGCTTATTGGGGTTCAAACAATAAGCCACTACAGCAGCCATGATATTCACCATGAAATTATTTACCGAACGATGACGTGAATGTTCAAGTTGATGTAAATTTTTTAATTGATCATTCACTGTTTCGATCAATCCTCTTCTGCAAAGTAATTGTTTTTCTTCTTCAGTTTGGATGGGTTTATTTTTCATATTCCGACGTGATGGGGTCAATATTTTCAGTCCTCTTGCTGCTAAAGCTTCGGCTTTTGCTTTGCTCAAATAGCCTTTGTCTCCGAGTAGGATCCCTTTTAATTCTTGAGTTAAAGATTCTAATATAGCAACATCATGAACATTTCCCGATGTCAGCTTGAGATTAATAATTTCACCTAAATTATTGATAACGAGATGTAATTTAAAACCATAAAACCAACCCGTACTACTTTTTCCACGACCGGCCAAGCCTTTAAATACACGATGCCTTTTAATCCGAAGATTATGGCAAACTACCAATTTAGTGGAGTCAATGATACTGATTCCCGTATCTTTTCCTTTCACCTGATGGAAGAAACTACTCAGAGCTTGCAAACAACGGGGCATGATTTCAATAAATCGGTTGTAGCTAAGCAGTTTAGGAAAAGCAGATTTCCAGAATGGAACGATCATTTGGCAATAAAAATATTTGAAGAATCTAAAACCGGATTGATGAAATAAAATGACAATGGTCATTGCTTCAGACAAGCTTAAAGCTGACTTTTTCAACCTGGTTTTTTGATTAGAAATTAAAGCTTTCTCTAAAGATTCATTAAATTTTTTGCAGAAATCATCCAAAATACAAAATAATTCGGTAATATGATCCATTGAGAAGCCTTGTTTTATAACATTTTGTCTTGAGAACCAATATGTTACAAAAACAGGGCTTTTTTTCTACTCTTTTTTTATATCGAACTCAGGTTACATAAGATCTATAAAAAGCTGATTTTTAGTGGAGTTTATGCATTTCTTAGGTTTCACTCATGTTATAAATTGTTAAACTACGCCCAGCGATTTACCAGACTAGAGGTTTTCTTTCACATGACCATCGACTTTAAGCAAGATATTCTCGCTCCTGTTGCTAACGACTTTGCTGCGATGGACACATTCATTAATGAAGGAATTACCTCAAAAGTTGCATTAGTGATGGCCGTCAGCAAACATGTGGTAGAAGCGGGTGGCAAACGTATGCGCCCGATTATGTGCCTTTTGGCCGCCAAGGCGTGTGGTGCTGAAAATTTAGAACCGCACCGTAAACTGGCTGCAATTATTGAAATGCTGCATACCGCAACACTGGTGCATGATGATGTGGTAGATGAATCCGGTCTGCGTCGCGGCCGCCCGACGGCCAATGCTACCTGGAATAACCAGACTGCGGTTTTGGTGGGTGACTTTCTGATTTCACGTGCTTTTGATTTGCTGGTCGATCTGAACAACATGGTGTTGCTCAAAGATTTTTCGACCGGTACCTGTGAAATTGCTGAAGGTGAAGTGCTGCAACTACAATCCCAGCATCAGCCGGAAACCACTGAAGCGACTTATTTGAATATTATTCATGGCAAGACCTCGCGCCTGTTTGAACTGGCAACAGAAGGTGCTGCCATTTTGTCGGACAAAAACGAATTCCGTCAGCCTTTAAAAACCTTTGCCGGACATTTCGGCAATGCTTTCCAGATTATTGATGACATTTTAGATTACACTTCCGATGCGGACACGCTCGGCAAAAATATTGGTGATGATCTCATGGAAGGTAAACCGACCCTGCCATTGATTGCGGCACTGAAAAACACCACCGGTGAGCAACATGAAATCATCCGTCGCAGTATTGCGACTGGCGGTACGGAACATCTGGAACAGGTCATTCAAATTGTCAATGAATCTGGTGCGCTGGATTATTGCCGTCAACGTGCTACAGAAGAAACTGAAATTGCAATTGATGCCTTACAGGCATTACCTGACTCCGAATATCGTCAGGCCCTGATTAATCTGGCCAAACTGGCCCTACACCGAATTCAGTAACTTTTAAACTCGCCTATGCATATCAATTTTCTAGATCTTTTTCAAAACATGCAACACCAGCTTGAACAACCTCGGGCGGTGCTGGATGAAAATCTTCTGATTGAACTGGTTGAAAGAATCAGACCAGAAGACAGCAGAAATACCGAAGAGATCGAAGCGAAATTCAATGCATTTATCCGGGCTTTATTACTCACCCCGAATGCGGTTGCCACGCTTCAAACCTTTACCCTGCGGATCATTAACCGCTATAAACAAACCGGTCTGTTTTCCGATACCGGTATTTTGTCTCTGGATGGGTTCTGGAACCAGCTGAATCAGCGCCTTGGCGCGCATGTCTTACCGCTGATTCCCGACCATCAGCAACTCCAGGAATTATTCCGCAAGGTTTTTTATCAGCGTACCGATAAATACTGGCTGGATTATTTTGATGAAGATGACTGGCAACGTTTATTTTCAGTCCTGAATCAGGGACATTCCAATCAGCCTGAAAAAACCCGAATTAAAGACCAACTGATCAAGGCATTGACCATTTTGTCTTACCGGATCAGTGGTATTGGTCTGCACCCTGAATTTATTAATGCCCAGCCTGAACTGATGGAATATGAATCTCCTTTTCTGGTACAGAATCGTGAGATTAACGAGTTTATTCAGGAATATAAAAAACGTTACAACACAGTCACCCTAGTCGATTCGATTACCCCACCGGATGCCTCACAAGCACTGGTGATGCTGGAACAATGTCATGATGTCGTGGCCAAGATTCGCCGTTCTACCAAGCGGACTGGCGTCAGTGTCAGCCTGACCTATATGCTGGCACTGCTAGAACAGTGTCTGGAACGGGTCGAGATTCTGCTGAATATGGTGATGGATGACGATGATCTGCGTTATCAATCCATTGGCCTGTTTATGGCGGACATTACTGAAGCAATTTATAGCGAACGCAGTGTGCGGGCCCTGCTGGCCACCAATAGTGAACTTTTGGCTTTGCAAGTGACTGAAAATGCCAGCAAGACCGGTGAACATTATGTAAGTACCGACAAGCAAGGCTTTCTGGCCATGTATAAATCGGCTGCAGGTGCTGGTGCCATCATCGCAACAATGGCCACCTTAAAAGTTCTAATGACACGCCTCACCATGGCTCCGTTAATGCAGGCTTTTAGCTACAGCATGAACTATTCGCTAGGCTTTATGCTGATTCATGTCCTGCATTTTACCGTAGCGACCAAACAACCGGCGATGACTGCTGCCGCACTGGCGGCTACTGTACAGCAGCGTAAAGGCTCGAAAATGGCTCAAATTGCCGAGCTGGCCGCGCTGATTGTAAATATCATCCGCACCCAGTTTGTCGCCATTTTGGGCAATATTTCGATTGCAATTCCCGTAGCAGCATTGATTACCCTGCTGTGGGATTTTGCGCTGCATGAACCTTTAATGAATCATGCCAAGGCTGCCAAAACCCTGCATGACCTGAATCCTTTTACTTCGTTGGCAATTCCGCATGCAGCGATTGCCGGGGTATGTCTGTTCCTGTCCGGATTATTGGCCGGTTATTTTGACAATATGGCCGTTTATCGCAAAGTCGGTCCGCGCCTGAAAGCCCATGTGCGGTTATCGCAGCTGATGGGGCAAGAGCGTCTTTACCGTTTTGCTGACTATATCGAACGTAATTTGGGTGCATTGGCGGGTAATTTTATTTTCGGAATCATGCTCGGCAGTATGGGCACCATTGGTTTTATTCTCGGTCTGCCACTGGATATTCGCCATATCGCTTTTGCCTCTGCCAACTTTATTCAAGGCCTGATTACCATCAATGGCCCTGATATCGGCTTGATCGTGGTGTCTTTTCTGGGTGTGTTACTCATTGGCCTGACCAACTTGTTTGTCAGTTTCACTTTGACGATTATTGTAGCCTTACGCGCACGCCGGGTGCGTTTTGAACAGTGGAAACCTTTGGCAAAACTGGTCATGACGCACTTCCTGACCCGACCTAGTGATTTCTTCTGGCCACCCAAGCAAAGCATTGAAATTGACGAAAATCATACATCGACAAAAACTCAAAACTGAGATAATTACACTATATTTAGCAACAAATTCCTTACGAAAAAAATGGAATTCGCATAAAATACGCACACTTGAAAAAAAGTGTACTGACAAGTACACTTTGGTTCAGACAATTGGCCGATCTGCGAACGGTTAAAAGGACAAGGATTTTTGGCATGCATTACTTGTTACTTTTTGTCGGTATTTTATTTTTAATTTTCAGTGTGTTCATCCTGAATATTCCCGCTTTAAACGAGCTCGACTTGCAAGCTGTGGAATGGATGAGTCTGTATCGCACCGAGTTTTGGAATCAAATTACTCAGTCCTTATCCTTAATAGGTGGCATGCCATTTGTATTATTTTTATCCACGCTATGGTGTATTGCATTGCTGTGGTATAAAAAGTATACAAACGCAATTTTTATATGTATCGGAATTATCGGAGGAATTCTCCTAGCTTGGCTGTTGAAATTTACGATTGCCCGACCCCGACCACCAGAATCCTTGCATCTGGTTGAAAGCTTTGGAAGTTCCTTTCCAAGTGCCCATAGTCTATATGCGGCCTGTCTGGCTTGTCTGGCAATTTACATCCATCGGCAACATTCCCGTTATACCCTCATCGTAATAGGTGCAGTGGTATGGATGCTGATGATGGGGATCTCAAGAGTTTATCTGGGCGTACATTTTCCTTCAGATGTCATATCCGGCTGGAGTATCAGTTTTATTTGGATTTCGTTGTGGTATATGGTCTGGATCAGATATTGCGCGGCTCACAAATAAGAAAATTTAGATATAAATCTAATTAGAGGTGGAATAATGATGTCTGCAAAGCTTTGGGCACCTGCCCTGACTGCTTGCGCATTGGCAACAAGTCTTGCACTTGTTGGTTGTAGCAAAGATCCTAAAGAGGGCCAGCAAGCTGGTGCTCAACAACAAATGCCACCGACTGAAGTCGGTGTTCTTGTTGCACAACCGCAAAGTGTAGAGCAGTCTGTAGAGCTCTCAGGTCGTACAACAGCATTTGAAATTTCAGATGTACGTCCACAAGCCAGTGGCGTGGTGCTTAAACGCTTGTTCAGGGAAGGCAGCTATGTGCGTGAAGGTCAGGCCTTGTATGAAATCGATTCAAGCACCAACCGCACTACAGTGGACAATGCTCGTGCAGCGATTGCCCGTGCTGAAGCCAATCTGGGCGTATTGCGTGTGAAGGAAGGCCGTTACCGTCAACTGGTCGGTACCAATGCCATTTCCAAACAGGAATATGATGACATCGCGGCACAGGTCAAATTGGCTGAAGCTGATTTGAATGCCAATCGCGCAACTTTGCGTAATGCAGAAATCAACTTGGGCTATTCGACTGTACGTGCTCCGATTTCGGGCCAGACCAACCGTTCGTCTGTGACGGCGGGTGCTTTGGTGACAGCAAATCAGCCAGAGCCATTGGTGACGATTCAACGTCTAGATCCAATCTATGTAGATATTAACCAGTCAAGTGCCGAGCTTTTACGTTTACGTCAACAGCTTAACCAAGGCAGCTTGAACAGCTCGAACAACACCAAAGTCAAGTTGAAGCTTGAAGATGGCAGTATCTACCCGGTTGAAGGCCGTCTTGCATTCTCTGATGCCAGCGTGAACCCGGAAACAGGTACCGTGACTTTACGTGCGGTATTCCCGAACAAAAATCACCTGCTTCTGCCAGGTATGTTTGCCACTGCACAAATCGTACAGGGTGAAGTACCGAATGCGTTCCTGATTCCGCAAGCAGCTTTGACTCGTACCCCAACAGGTCAGGCGATGGCGATGCTGGTCGGTGCTGACAATAAAGTGACGCCACGTCCAGTGACCACCGTTGGTTCCCAAGGCAGCAACTGGATTGTGACTGAAGGTCTGAATCCAGGCGATAGAGTGATTGTAGATGGTATTGCGAAAGTAAAACCTGAACAGCAAGTTGTACCAAAACCTTATCAACCTCAAGCTGCTGCGCCACAAGGTGCTGCACCGCAACAGCCTGCAGCGAGCGAGAAAAAGGCAGATGATGCTAAAGAGAAACCTGAACAAAAACCTGCTGCAAATGCATAAGGAGTAATGGTTCATGGCTCAATTCTTTATTCATCGCCCTATTTTTGCATGGGTGATTGCATTGGTGATTATGCTGGCGGGTATTTTAACCATCAGCAAAATGCCGATTGCACAATATCCAACCATCGCGCCACCGACCGTGACGATTTCTGCGACTTATCCGGGTGCATCTGCTGAAACTGTTGAAAATACAGTGACCCAGATCATCGAGCAGCAAATGAACGGTATGGATGGCTTGCGCTATATCTCGTCTAACAGTGCGGGTAATGGTTCTTCTTCTATTTCCTTGAACTTTGACCAGGGTGTCGATCCTGATATCGCACAGGTTCAGGTTCAAAACAAATTACAGTCTGCGACTGCCCTGCTACCTGAAGATGTACAACGTCAGGGTGTGCGAGTGACCAAATCAGGTGCCAGCTTTCTGCAAGTTTTGGCATTCTATTCACCTGATAGCAGCCTGACTGCAGATGACATCAAAGACTATGTTAACTCGAATATTTCTGAACCTTTAAGCCGTGTGGCCGGGGTCGGTGAAGTTCAGGTCTTTGGTGGTTCTTATGCGATGCGTATCTGGCTGGATCCAGCCAAGATGGCCAGCCTGCAAGTAACGCCAAGTGATATTGCTACTGCAATCCGTACCCAGAATGCACAGGTTGCGGTAGGTCAGTTGGGTGGTGCGCCTGCAGTTCAAGGACAAGTGTTAAATGCGACGGTAACGGCTCAAAGTCTGTTACAAACGCCGGAACAGTTCAGCAATATCTTCCTGAAAAATGCCACTTCTGGTGCACAGGTTCGCTTAGGTGATGTTGCACGAGTTGAACTTGGTGCAGATAACTATCAGTTCGATTCTAAATTTAATGGCAAACCGGCTGGTGGTGTAGCTATTAAGCTCGCGACTGGCGCCAATGCCCTGGATACCGCACAAGCAGTTGAAGAGCGTTTAAAACAGTTACGTCCGAACTATCCACAAGGCATGGTCGACCAACTGGCGTTTGACACCACACCATTTATTGAACTGTCGATTAAGAGTGTAGTTAAAACCCTGATCGAAGCGATTATTCTGGTGTTCCTGGTGATGTTCCTGTTCTTGCAGAACTGGCGTGCCACCATCATTCCAACCATGGCAGTTCCAGTCGTCGTATTGGGTACTTTTGCCGTCATTAACATCTTTGGCTTCTCGATTAATACCCTGACCATGTTTGCCATGGTATTGGCGATTGGTCTTCTGGTCGATGACGCGATTGTTGTGGTCGAGAACGTCGAACGGGTCATGGTGGAAGAACATCTCGATCCGGTGGCTGCAACTGAAAAATCGATGAAACAGATTTCTGGCGCATTGATTGGTATTACCTCGGTGCTGTCGGCAGTATTCGTTCCAATGGCTTTCTTCGGTGGAACCACCGGGGTCATTTATCGCCAGTTCTCGATTACGCTGGTCACAGCGATGGTCTTGTCACTGGTGGTTGCCTTAACCTTTACCCCTGCCCTGTGTGCGACTCTGCTGAAACAGCATGATCCGAACAAGCCGGAAAGTAATGGTATTTTTGCGCGTTTCTTCCGCTGGTTTAATAGCAGTTTTGACAAGGTCTCTGTGAAATATCAGGGCGGCGTCAACCGCATGACCCACAGCAAGATTTTCTCAGGTGTGGTGTATGCCGTGGTACTGGGTATTATTGTGCTGTTGTTCCAGAAACTGCCTTCTTCTTTCCTACCGGATGAAGACCAGGGCGTGGTCATGACGCTGGTTCAGTTACCGCCAAATGCAACCTTGGAACGTACCGACAAAGTGGTCAGCACCATGACCAACTATTTCTTGGAAAACGAGAAAGAGCATGTAGAATCCGTCTTTAGTGTGGCAGGTTTCTCCTTCACGGGTGTGGGACAAAATGCAGGTCTGGCTTTCATTAAGTTGAAAGACTGGTCAGAGCGTCACAGTCCGGAATCTCAAATCGGTGCCATTATTCAACGTGGTATGGCGCTGAACATGATTGTCAAAGATGCGTCTTACATCATGCCACTGCAATTACCTGCAATGCCTGAACTGGGTGTGTCGGCTGGCTTTAACTTACAGCTCAAAGCTGCAAGTGGTCAAAGTCATGATCAGCTCCTGGCAGCACGTAATACGATTCTCGGTCTAGCAGCACAAGACTCGCGTCTGGCTGGTGTACGTCCGAATGGTCAGGAAGATACTCCTCAGTACCGTGTCATTGTGGATCATGCGCAAGCAGGTGCACTGGGTGTCAGCGTTGCCGAAATTAACAGCACCATGGGTATTGCTTGGGGCGGTTCATATATCAATGATTTCATTGATCGTGGTCGTGTCAAGAAAGTCTATGTTCAGGGTGAAGCTGGCTCGCGGATGATGCCGGAAGATCTGGACCAATGGTATGTGCGTAATAATCGTGGTGAAATGGTGCCATTCTCGGCATTTGCCACAGGCGAATGGACCTACGGTTCTCCACGTCTTGAGCGTTATAACGGCGTATCGTCCATGAACATTCAAGGTACACCTGCTCCGGGTATCAGCTCGGGCGATGCAATGGTGGCCATGGAAGAAATTGTGGCGAAGTTACCAGAAATGGGCTTGCAAGGTTTCGACTTCGAATGGACAGGTCTATCTTTGGAAGAGCGTGAATCTGGTGCACAGGCGCCGTTCCTGTATGCCTTGTCACTGCTGATTGTCTTCCTGTGTCTGGCAGCCCTGTATGAAAGCTGGTCGATTCCGTTCTCGGTTCTACTGGTGGTGCCATTGGGTATTGTGGGTGCATTATTACTCACCTTTGGTGGAATGGTGCTGCTGCAAAACCCGAACCTGTCGAATAACATTTACTTCCAGGTGGCGATTATTGCGGTAATTGGTCTTTCTGCGAAAAACGCGATCTTGATTGTCGAGTTTGCGAAAGAATTGCAGGAACAAGGTGAAGAGTTATTTGAAGCGACCTTGCATGCGGCAAAAATGCGTTTACGTCCAATTATCATGACCACATTGGCCTTTGGTTTTGGTGTATTACCGCTTGCTCTGGCTTCAGGTGCGGGTGCAGGTAGCCAGCACTCAGTCGGTTATGGTGTACTTGGCGGCGTGATCAGCTCGACCTTGTTAGGTATCTTCTTTATCCCGGTATTCTACGTGTGGATTCGAAGTGTCTTTAAATACAAACCAAAACAACAAAATCAGGAGTATAAGTCGTAATGCAAAATGTATGGTCTATTACAGGTCGTAGCATTGCGGTATCTGCCCTTGCGCTTGCTTTGACGGCCTGTCAAAGCATGCGTAGTCCAGAGCCGGTTGCGCAGGCAGATATCCCGAGCAGCTATACCAATGCGTCTGGTACTTCTGTAGCAGAACAAGGTTATAAAAACTTTTTTGCTGATCAGCGCCTGTTACAAGTGCTGGATCTGGCATTAAACAATAACCGTGATTTGCGTATTGCTGCCCTCAATATTCAACGAGCTCAGCAACAGTATCAAATTACTGAAAACAACCAGTTACCGACGATTGGTGCCAGTGGTAGCGTATTGCGCCAGGACACCATGAATTCGCAGAATCGTGGTGCAGTGACAACTTATAATGTCGGACTGGGTGTAACTGCGTATGAACTGGATTTTTGGGGACGTGTCCGCAGCTTGCGTGACAATGCGCTGGATAGTTTCCTGGCGACCCAAAGTGCTCGAGATGCGACGCAAATTGCCTTAATTGGTCAGGTGTCTCAGGCTTGGCTCAGCTACTCGTTTGCCAATGCCAATCTGGCTTTGGCTGAGCAAACGCTGAAAGCTCAGCTTGAATCTTTTAATCTGAACAAAAAACGTTTTGATGTCGGGATCGACAGCGAGCTTCCAGTGCGTCAGGCGCAAATTTCGGTTGAAACAGCACGTAATGATGTTGCGAATTACCGGACTCATGTGGCACAGGCACAAAACCTGTTAAACCTGCTGGTCGGTCAGCAAGTGCCTGCGAATTTATTACCAGCACAACGCGTGACCCGCATCACTTCCAATACTGCATTGGGTTCAGGCTTGCCAAGTGATCTATTGATCAACCGTCCAGATGTTCGTGCAGCAGAATACCGCCTGTCTGCGGCAGGTGCCAATATTGCGGCAGCACGTGCACGTCTGTTCCCGACGATTAGTCTGACCGGTTCAGCAGGTTATGCCTCTACTGATTTAGGCGACCTGTTTAAATCAGGTAGTTTTGCCTGGTCATTTGGTCCGAGTCTGGATATTCCAATTTTTGATTGGGGTACCCGTCAGGCCAATATCCGTATTTCTGAAACCGATCAGCAAATTGCCTTGTCAGATTACGAAAAGTCGATTCAGACTGCTTTCCGTGAAGTGAATGATGCCTTGGCAGTACGTCAGAATATTGGTGATCGTCTGGCAGCTCAGCGCCGTCTGGTCGAAGCAACCAACACCACCTATCGCTTGTCTCAGGCACGTTTCCGCGCCGGAATTGACAGCTATCTGACGGTACTGGATGCACAGCGTGCGTCTTATGCAGCAGAACAAGGTTTGTTATTGCTTGAACAGGCCAATCTGAACAATCAGGTTGAAGTCTACAAAACCCTGGGTGGCGGCTTGAAAGTCAACACGACGGATACCTTGCCGAATACCCCGTCTGTGTCTGAACAGCGCCGTGCGGCAGAACAACCAGCGCAATAAATTCCAGACAGATCAGGAAAAGCTCACTTCGGTGGGCTTTTTTTTATTGCATTTTCGAGGCAGTTTTCCTATTGTCATAGACCAGCGATTTATTTAGAAAACATGCACATGTTACTTAGCAATCTGGAATCTGTACCGGGACATACCATTCGCCAGCAAATTGATGTGGTGTATGGCAGTACCGTACGCAGCAAACATGTCGGACGTGACTTACTGGCCGGCCTGAAAAATATTGTCGGTGGTGAGCTTACCGCCTATACCGAACTGCTGGAAGAATCACGACAGGAAGCCATGAACCGCATGATTGAAAAAGCCCGTACTATGGGTAATGCCAGTCAGTTAAGAAATTGACTGGCATTTTCTTGGATATTTTTGTGCTTTAATTTTCACTACTCGCGGACATTGCCTTTGCCTTTTTTCAGGTAATACAAATATTTTAGATTGTTCAAATAATTGCGCTAAATGTTTGGGTAGGTTTCCTGCTGATTCTAAAGGTGTGTGCCTTAAGATATTGATAATACTCATAGATGCAATATGGAAACTGATCCTTAAAGGACTCACCTTTGCATGTTCAGCGATAAACCTCATCTGTCTTCTTAAGATATTATATGCAATAAATACCCCCCACAATTCTTGATAGACCAAATCAGGTTGTTTGCTTCTTAAAATCCTTGCATCCTGTAAATCACTTTTAATTTCCCGATAACACATTTCTATTTCCCAACGCTGGATATAAAGCATTGCAAGGTCTTTGAATGGATAAACTTTAGAATCTGTTAATGATGTAATGTAACGTCTTATTTTTCCTGCATATTCAACTTCAATTAAACGTGCTTCCCAATAGTCACCCAATGACGGATTTATCTTTTTTGCTCTTGCTGAAACAGGCATTTTGATCTGAAAGTCATGGGCCGCATTATGATGAATCACTTCATAACGCAGGTTGTCCTTTGCTCGCATCAACCAATGACTCTCTTCTGCCTGAGATTGCCAGCTCACTAAAAAATCAGCAGAGAAGTAAGCACGATCAAATAGGGTAATACTGCGAACTGGTGCTTTTAATTGACTGGCTAAGGTTAATTCACCTTGATCCATACTGCCCATTTGGGCATCAATCATTTCATGGGTATTGGTATTCACCAGGCAAGTCGCTCTAACTTGTGGGTAAGGTGCAGCTGCTGTTTTGCCTTTGGATGAACCAAAGTGCTTAAAGTTTTCTTCTGTATGAGGCATAGACCAAACCACACCATCTACAGCACAAACGCATAGACCGTGAAAGTTGCTATATTGTTGTTGTGAGTCTTTAAACCATGCCTGACTTAATGTCGAAAATAAAGCACTCATGGGTTCTAAGCCTAAGCGTTGTCTTGCTTGTACGGATGCACTCGGTACACAGTATTCTGCCGTACCGAAAACAAGTTGCAATTGTTGAACCACATACCAAATCGGTTGATTTCGAAATAGAGCAAGTCCGATTACCAGCCAAACAACATGTTCAGCAGGCAGTTTTCTTTTTCGAATTGATGCTTTACCTGTTTGGTCTAAGCAATCTTCAATCCAGTTTAAATCAATCAATTCACTGAATTGTGAAAGTGAAGGTAGGGTTTGTTTTAATGTTAAATCTAGATTCTGAGATAAATTCATAAAAAAAGAGCGTATTTACATACGCTCTTTTTACAGCATTTTAACTTTTTTTGCTTAACTGACTGGCATTACGTACTATGGGGGCTAATGCGATTGTCGGCATTCGTTTCTCGACCTCCAATATCGCCCAAGGTGCTTCTGAACTCTTTGTTTATGGAACAGCCGTAGTCGTTGATCCGATCATGCCAAAATTGCCCGACCCTTTTCCGCAGGAAGATTAAAGCATGGATGGTTTAATTCTCCAGATCATCATTTTTGCCATTCTGTTTAGTGTCGGTTTCGGTTTTGGACGTTATAACGAACGTAAACATTTTCGTTATCTGGATGAACAGGAACAACGTCTGGCATATATCCGGGTGAATAATAGCCGCTTCGCTGTGTCTGAATATTCCGGACAGATGATCAGCAGCAATGTGGTCATTTCCCATGATTATTTTAAATATGCGATTGCCAATGTACAGAATATGCTCGGTGGCCGTCTGACCAGCTATGAAAGTGTCGTAGAACGCGCACGACGTGAAGCAATTGTACGTTTAAAACTCGAAGCCGAAAAAATCGGGGCGACTCAGATTATGGGTATTCGGCTCAGCACCACTGAACTCGGTATGCAAGGTGGCATGGTGGAAGTCTTTGCTTATGGCACTGCAATCCAACAACCCGCTCAATCCATTTAAACATCGGTTCAAAAAAAAATTTATCGAGAGGATCACGCCTGCTGCACGATCCGCGCAGTCAAATTAGTTCGACACCTTTAGGAAGAAATGTCGTAGAGGAAATAACTAAGGCTGCTACTCAGGCCGTTGCAATCTTCTTTATTGCAAACGGTTCTGTGTTAGGATCTTGAGAAGTCAGCAAAACAAATATAAATGGCATGATGCAGCTTCTTCAATCTATAAAAACGGCACTTCAATCCCGTCTGTATTTCTTTATTATTTTCCCAGCCATTATTGGATTTTATCTGATTTTACAGACAGTCACCCCTTTGAGCTGGTCAAGCTGCCTGTTGATCAGCTGGAATATCGCGATTTACGCTTATTTATTATTGACCATAAAAAAACTCTGGCGTATTGATCATGCTCATATCCTGCAACGCGCCATGCAACAGGATGCCAGCAAATGGATCATTCTGTTTCTGGTGATCATCACCCTGATCATGTGTTTTATAGCGATTATTATTGAAATTAATCATTTACCCAAAGACACTACCATCCGAACCGGCCATTTAATCTTGTCAGTTCTGACCATTATTTCAGCCTGGTTCTTGATGCATACGATTTTTGCAATTCATTATGCGCATGACTTTTATTTGGCGCTCGACAAACAGCAACAAGGCGGACTGGATTTTCCAAATACCACCAGACCGACTTATCCAGACTTTCTATATTTTAGTTATATCATCGGGACTTCTGCGCAAACTGCAGATGTATCCATTACTTGCCAATCCATGCGGGTTTTAAATACCCTACATTTGCTTTTGGCTTACGGATTCAATACCACCATTCTGGCCATCAGCATTAATGTAACGGCAAACTTTATCAGCACTTAAAAAGTTTTTTGGATAGTGGCAGTACCCTGAAAATAGCGATCTACCGCCCAATCAGCTACCACTACCCTGCGTCTAACCTGACCAGTTTTTAAATTAGGTCAATCACAGTATTTGATTGCTTCAAGCGGTGAGACCTTTACGCAATTCATCTTCGACGATGCTGAGTTCAATTTCACTAAATTTACGAATCTCACCTTCAGCATGCTTTTCTAGCATGCCACCCAGCAAAGGCACTTTGACTTTGACTGTCCAGTTTAACTGGAACTGGATCTGGTCTTCATCTCCAGTGACTGCACGCTGACAGATGGCCTCGATCGGCAAGTTCGCACCGAGTTGTACCGTCGAAGTCATTTCATTCAGATCGCTAACATCGGTACGCTGCAAACGGAAGGCATCTTTGAGTAATTTTTTTGCGATATCCGGAATATTAACATCTAGATTATAAGCGCGTTTCAGGGTATACATATGCCCCTGCTTTTCCGAAACCAGGATTTCCAAGTTTTGCGCAGGAATTCGATGGCAAACTGCCTCATGCAAACGAATATCATTGGCCAAACGCTTAAATTCATCAATAGACACGCCATTGATAATTGCTTTCACGGTGAACTGATGTGCCATGCTATTTTTTCCTTATTTTTATTACGATATTCGCCTATGCCACTCTCGGCTGATGCGAATAAAAATCAGATACAGAGATGACTCTGCAATTTATATCAACTTTATAGCGGATGTCATTATTCTTTTATCGGGAAATTCCGGCAGCCCGGTCAATGTTTGCAACATAGTTTTACTGAAAGCTGTGCCTGTCCACAGCTGATCTGTAGCTGCGCTTCGCCATAATAAATCACGGCATGAAACTCATCGGCACCATCATCTAGACCGGAAACATAGTATTCAGTTCCAGCTGGGAAAGCCTGCAGCCAGTCAGCCTTATAAAAATCAGACACAGAATCAAACTGCAAATACAGTTCAGGCTCAGCTTCGATCTTCATCGCCAGTGCAATAAACTTCTGTAATTGTGCTTGATGAAAATCAATGATCATAGTATTTCTGCCTTTTTAGTCCGGATCATTGCTCGCCAGACTTCGTACATTTTAAATGACTATTTCAAGGATACGACTCTCGAGTTTTGAGGTTTTTCTAGCACAAGATTATGGCTTAAAGGAGATAAATTATATGGGCTATTTCCGCCAAGCGGCAGAAAAAATCTGAGCTAAGGCATGAGATACCTTTTCTGAATTGCAATGGCTTAAGTACGTAGTCTGAGATCTTCAATCGTACAGAATGACTGAAAGTGGTGTTCTAAGCACAGTCAGAATGCAAAAGTTCCCTGCGAATTTCATGCCGGTGCTCTTCTCCAAAACGGTCGACATGTGCATAGAATACGCCATAGCGACCGACATAATATTCCAGTGACTGATCATAAAAATTCCAGAAAATAGACCATTCCCCTAAATCCATCTGACGAATCTGGGTGCCACTGTGCATCGGCATTTTTTGTAATAGTTCTTGCTGTAATTGTTCGGCCTGTGCCCGATTCTCAATATGCACTTGCTGTTGAAAGAATAGCTGTGCCACATCGTCAAACAGCTCCAGTTCATAAGCATCTACCAGATGTACTTGCTGCTCTTGCTCGATGACCTCTTGCTCTGTCATGCTGGAAATCTGTGCCGGTTTTTCTGGACGCTGACGCGCCAGATGGCGCTGAGCTTTATAGATCTTTCTGCCTACGATCCAGGCAGCATTCAACATAAATAAAACACATAACAGGAGCAGTAATTTCAGCATGGTTGATGATCTCATGTGACTAATTTTATTTTTATGGTTATAGGATCAAGATTCATTTGAATAGTCCCTTTTGACTCAGCATACGTCTATTTTTTATACAGTGCAAACTTCAGGCTTATTTTTACTATTTATCTTCTCTGCTTGCTCATTTTACCCAGATTCAAACTTCGATTTATTTAAAAATTGATTTACTTTGATTTTTTATTTTTAACGCTGTAATGAGATTGAAGAACTTGAGATAAACAAACAGAACAAATCAGCAACAGAACCGATCTTCACATTGATAAATCACGGAAAATATTCTCAAAAAACTACAATATTGTTCTGTTTTTTACCCTCTTCTTTTTTATCCAATAAACCTTCCCTATAAATGTTCGAGAAAATGAATAATATTATGATTCGTGAAGGGAAGGTCGAAGATATACCTCAAATTATTCAGGTCATTCATGA
Organism: Acinetobacter sp. CIP 64.7; assembly: GCF_000369745.1. Lineage (GTDB taxonomy): Bacteria > Pseudomonadota > Gammaproteobacteria > Pseudomonadales > Moraxellaceae > Acinetobacter > Acinetobacter fasciculus. The sequence goes on from NZ_KB850178.1 coordinate 592,377, forward strand.
CAGCATTCAGTCCTGTGTACTGGATCATCAGCGTGAAGAAAGCAAAATTCAAACCTGGCTAGAAAAATTTGATCATGCCAGCCTGATTGTCGATATGCTGTATAACGATTGCTGGGTTTATCTCATCTATGACAAGGTCGTCGGGTTCTTATTGGTCAGTGATGCTGGAGAAATCCGGATGCATTATGTGGCCCAACACTGCCAAAGGCTGGGGTTTGGCACCGAGTTATTTCATCAAATGCATCACGCTTTATTAAAGAAAAAAATTCATCAGATTGAAATACAGTCTACTCAAACTGCCTTAAGTTATTATCAACACTGCGGCTTTCATCCCCATTCTGCCGAGCCAGAAGATGAATCGCGTTATCTGTATAAATATGTTTTTTAATCGGCCTCTTTTTCAATTTTTAACTGATCACGTCCGGCCTGTTTGGCGGCATAGAGCTGCACATCCGCCGCTTTCATCAATTCATGAATATCTGCATAGCCATGTTTTTGTTCAACCCAGGCCGCGCCCATACTGACCGTAACATAATCTTTTGCATCTGGCCGATTCAGATGTTCCATACGCTGTTCCCGAATCTGGTTTAATACATTTTCCAGATTTTTTAGGGCAGTTTGAACTGGCATTCCAGTGAGCAGAATCGCAAACTCTTCACCACCATAACGTGCCAGATAGCCAGATGGTGGCAAAGCAGCTTGAATAATCCTGACCAGATTTTTCAGGATTTCATCGCCTTTTAAGTGACCATAGTAGTCATTATAGTTTTTAAAAAAATCGACATCGAGCATGGCAAAAATCAAGGTATGTTGCGGCTGTTGTTGGGTTTGTAAAAACTGCTGCTGGATTTCATGATTTAAGGCACGCCGGTTAAAAGCCCCGGTCAATGCATCAATATTCATCTGCTGTTCCAGTTTGGCATTCACTTCACGCAGCTGCTGAGTGCGTTCTTTAACTTTTTGATCGAGCGAATTATTGAGCGCGATCAGGTTCAGGTTCAGCTGTTCAGTCTCATAAGTTTGATATGCATAATGCCTGGACTGCTGAAACATGATTAATAAGGCATAGATACTGGTTGAGATAAAGAACAGATGCGTGGTTTTAATTACATTGATCAGCAATAGATAATCATTCAAAAAAGTTAGACAGAGGAAAATAATTGCAATCAGATTTAAACGCGAATAATGCTCTTTATAACGTAAGGTCTGATAAAAACCGTAAATAAAATTACCGATGATGACCAAGGCAAAAATCGCACTAAATAGGGCCAGACGTTCAAATATCTCAGGAGGTGAAAATAGGGTGAAAGTAATGTTAAAGACCAGTAATGCCACTGCGATATAATAAATCAGCGGATTTAGATAGCGCCGGTTAAACAGATGCATATAGCTGAGAAAAAAGAAGGCCGCAATAAAAGTAAACAGATACTCTAAGCGGGTTCCCCACAGCCAGTTGATATTGGTAAATACCGAATAGGCATAAGGTGCAGAAAACAGATTATGCAGGGCCAAAAAGACAATAAACCAGCCAAAAACAAAGATACTTTTACTGTTACGTTCTCGTGATCCCCGGAATACCGAAAATAGAATGATAAACACCCCCACCCCAAGTACCGCCCCGCACACCATGGCAATACTCATCATGAGCTGCTGGAATTGGCGATTGATGGTACCTGCAACACCAATCTGCATCGGTCGTTCAAGACCGCCATGCAAGTGGGTATAATTGGAAGCCTGAATGCTTAAGGTAATATATTCAGTATCTGGAACAAAATAGCCAATACGCGGTGCTTTTTCAGCCACCTGTTTTTCAGGTGTAGTACTGATTTCCCCGAGCCGAACAATAAACTGTCCGTTGACATATACCCGATAGGCGCCGTATTGGGTGGGAATCCGAATCGCGATACGTCGCCCGAGAAATTCTTTCGGAATTTTAAAATAACCAATAAAGGTACCATAACCAGAATTTGAACCTGCAAGAGTTTTAAAAGAGGCTGGCAATTCAACTGTTTTTGACTCGAGTACGGGATTGGGCTGAACAATAAACTGGCTCGGATAAAACAGCCATTTTCCCTGCAAAGAGCGGCTGCTATGTTCGGTAAAATTGACTTCCGTAATATGGTCGTGAGATTGCTGCTGAAATGACGGCGACGGGAGTTCATCATGGGCGATTGCTGAACTTGTAATCCAAGTCATGCAGCTAAAGGCCCAGACAAATACAAAAAAACAGACATTCCTTATCGAGTTATGCAAATACGTTCTATCTCAAGATAATTCTTTATTATTCTTATAATTTACAAGGAATATTTTTGATTTCAGATCTTTTTAGATGTTTTTTGTAGCTTATCCGGCACAGCCTATTTTGAAGCAACTGCACCGGAACCAGCGTATATCTTTGAATAAAAAATATAACTTATATTCAGCAAGTTAAATCATTTTAATCACGTGTTTTTACATCAAACAGTTCAATTTCAAAAATCAGGTTGGAATTGGCTGGAATGACTTTACCCATTTTACGTTCGCCATAGGCCAAATGTGCAGGCACCATCAGTTTACGCTTGCCACCAACTTTCATTCCCAGAATCCCCTGATCCCAACCTTTGATCACACGACCGGTACCAATGACAGTTTCAAAATAATTACCACGGTCAATAGAAGAATCAAACTTGGTTCCATCTTCCAGCCAGCCGGTATAGTGCGTGGTAATTAAGGCACCTTTTACCGCTTCTTTACCTTCGCCTACTTTTAAATCAATAATTTCAAGTTCGTTGATCATGGTTATTTACCTGAGAGGAGCATAAAATTCAAAGCTCAGTATAAACTGGATTGCTCTGTTTTTTTAAGCTTGGGACATTGATGGGTTAAAAGCTGAGTTCCTGAATATTCTTATCATTGAGTAAATACTGGGTTAATTCTTGATGATTCTTGGCCGATCCCATCAGAATCCAGCGTCCGACAATCTGTTGATCAATTTTTTTTTGTGAGGAATGCACCACTTTTAACTCATAACGTTTAAATAACATTTCGTAGTGATCGGAATCATTCTGATCGAATGGGCAGACGATTTCATAGCTGCGTTCCTGATTCAGAGATTCAATGCCGCGCTGGACATACATCAATAGAACCAGCACCGCCATGACAATAAAAGTAGCCCAAATACTTAAGAGTTCATAGCCTGCACCGACCGCCATGCCGAGTGCTGCCGTCATCCAGATCGTGGTTGCGGTGGTAATTCCAGAAATACGGTTATCATCTTTCAGGATAACACCGGCACCCAGAAAACCCAGTCCAGTCAAGACATTAGCGGCCAGTCGGTCAGGATTGGCCACGCCTATTTTCAGAGAGATAATGGTAAATAAACAGGAACTCAGACTGACCATAATCATGGTACGCAGTCCGGCAGATTTACTGTGATACTCACGCTCTGCACCAATAATTGCGCCGATCGCGACAGCCAGCAGTAAATCATAAAGTTCATGGTACATGGTGCAGCCCTGCGTATTCTTATCCCTCAGATATACGCAATTTGAGCTACAGGATACAAGTCCAGACTTGCATCCTTATTTGGCCTTATTGTAACTGTTCCCACTCCACCAGCACCTGGCCCTGATCACCGATCAAGGTCCATTCACCATCCATCACATTGAGCTGTAACTGCATGGTGCGTTCGCATAATTGTGGCAATGCGTCGGTGGTTGCGGTAGATAACTTCCACACTTCCACATTTTTTAAGGTTTTTAATTTGCTGCTGCGCTTATACCATTCATCCACCGCAGAACCATAGGTGACAACTGCGACCTGCTTGCAACGCGCACTGGCCTTTTTGACTTTATCTTCATCCGGGCTACCGACTTCAATCCATTTGACCAGTTGACCGGTCAGATCTTTTTCCCAGAGTGCCGGTTCATCGGTTTCAAAAAGATCCTTGGTAAATTCCAGCGCTTCATCGGCATAGCGTGCATAGGCCAAAATACGCACCATCAAGCGTTCAATGGTTTCTGAAGGATGCAGCGCCATCGTCAGCTGATAGTCTGCATAACGATGCGTATCCATGTCCGCAATATTCAAATCAACCTTATAAATCGTCGCTTTTAACGCCATCACATAATCCTCAAATTTGGCGCCTAGCATATAAGATTTAGCGCTATTTTGCTGAACAGATTTAGGCCAATAATTCATTCAGCGCACTAGAAACAGTACCATTATTTCTCTGGATCCATACGACATTGCATCAGGGCAGTTTCAAAGGCCAGCCAATCCCGTGACTGTTGATAAATCACTTCTACCCGGTTATCAATGCCTTCATCTGCCGACTGATAATTAAACTGCTCAGGATTAAAATTAAAGCTTTTCCAGCCTTGATCCGTATTAAAAATTCCCTTGATTCTGAGCCAGTCTTTTTGTTCACAGAGCAGATCCAGCAGATCATAAAAATTGAATTGCCAGCGTTTTGGCAATTTCCAGCCCGCAACCTGATAACCCTGCGCGCTTTCTACATAATGATAAGGCATTTGCTGAATCACTAAGGGCGTATCTGCTGAACGGGTGATCTGTTGCTGTTTTAACAAAGGCTGAATCTGACGGGCGGAACCCCGATAGTCCTGCTTGATCAGTTCGATATCGAGTTGTCCATGCTCGGTGAACAACCACTGTTGGGCATAAGGTTGATATTCTGTCTGAAGTTGCGTGAGTGCTGCGTGGTCTGCGGTTGTCATCAAGTCAGTATGTGAAATCACCACAATATGCGCTGCCTTGAGTTGGTCTGCGTACAGGTTTTGCTGAGTCCAGTCTCGATCATGCAAACGTGAACCATCTACCACTGTGACCAATGCCTGCATGTTTAAATGACTCTGCCAGTGCGGTTCGGTCAGCTGTTCCAGTAATTGGCCAGGATGCCCCAGTCCGGTAGGTTCGATAAACAGACGATCCGGTTTCACTTCTGACAGCAGGCGTGACAAGGCAATCTGCATCGGCAATTGGCTACTGCAACATAGACAACCACCCAACAGCTCTTTGACCGCATAACCCTGATCTTGCGGCAATAACTGCTGGTCTACCCCAATCTGGCCGAATTCATTCATTAGCACAGCCCAGATTTCCTGTTCCGGTTTTTGCTGTAATAAATGTTTGAGTAGTGTGGTTTTACCTGCACCCAAAAATCCGGAAATGATATGGACAGGAATAGCCTGCGACGCTGACAGAATTTTCAAAATCGACTCTCAAGAGATTGAATAGAAATAGCAATACTCTGCATTATAAAGCACAGTGTGACTTTAAAATGCGTGTTCTTCGCAAACACGGCGTGAAAATCACAGAGATAAAAATTAATGGAATGATCCCAAATTACCAATTTTCTATGTTAACTTTTATTTCAAATTGGATTCTTGAAATATTCACACACACTTTCATTAAATAAAACTCCGCATAATTAACAGAAATAAAACAACTTTCTCAGTTTTGTATCTGCTGGGTTATTCCCTGCGTGTCGCTTTTGTTAATTGATTTGCTCAGTAAAATTTCAGTGCTTAGGATGGGCATCTGTCGAATTGATGTGATGGTCAGCTCGGCAGATTACATGACATGAATAAAAGGATGCCAAAAATGAAATATGCACAAATCTTACTTGCCACTACGCTTACTGCTGCTGCAGCCACCAGTTTTGCTGATAGTAAAACTACAGATGCGAAAACCACCACTACAGAAGAAAAAGTGATTGTGACTACCCAGGAATTACCTGAATCGAATGCTCCTGTTGCAGGCGCATCTGCAGAGCAGCCTGCTGCCTCTGAAGCTGCTGCGGAAACTACGACACCTGCAAAACCTGCTGCACGTTAAGTAATTGAACGACTCGTTTAATCCTTCAATGAAGATATCAGGGATAGTAATTCTCCAGTAGGCTTTGTCCTATACTGCCCCGATATTATTCGATGCTGAATCATGCTTGATGCTGGTTCAGCATTTTTATTGCACAAAATCTGCCTCCAACCATAGTCAAAACTGATCATAGAATTAATACAGGCTATCAAATTTTTATTATTTTTATATTTAAATTCAATTACTTATTTAAAAATTACCTATTTCAATCCAATATTATCCATATACTTAAGCTACTATCGCCTAACTTGTTTCTGGCTTCTAACTGTCCCTTAATAGCATCAAATGCAAGTCGATTGAATGGACATTCGCTATGAGCAATACTAATTACACTACTGAAGTGGCAATTCTGGGCGCCGGCCCTGTAGGCTTAACCATTGCCAACTATCTGAGCAAGCAAGGTGTAGCTGTCACGATTGTCGAGCAACTGGATAGTTTAATTGATTATCCACGTGCGATTGGGATCGATGATGAATCCTTGCGTACCATTCAATCTTTGGGTTTAGTCGATCAAGTCTTACCGCATACCACTCCGAATCATGCGATGCGCTTCTTGACGCCTAAAGGTCGCTGTTTTGCAGATATTCAGCCTTTAACACGTGAATTTGGTTTCTCGCGCCGTAATGCCTTTATTCAGCCACAAGTTGATAATGTTCTGCTGCAAGGCTTAAAGCAATATAAAAACACCCAAGTGCTGTTTTCTCGTCAATTGACCCAGTTTAGTCAAGATGCTGACGGCGTAACACTTAACCTGCAAAATAAAGAGGGTGATGCAGAAACCATCCGCGCTCAATATCTGATTGCCTGTGATGGCGGTAATTCCTATGTGCGCCGCAACCTGGGCATTGCCTTTGAAGGTGAAACTGCACCAAATCAGTGGATTGTAATCGACCTTGAGAACGACCCGCTGGCTACACCGCATATTTACTTATGTTGTGATCCGGTTCGTCCTTATGTATCAGCTGCATTGCCACATGGTATTCGCCGTTTTGAATTTATGGTTATGCCGGGTGAAACGCAGGAAGAACTGAGCAAACCGGAAAATATTGCCAAACTTCTGTCTAAGGTTTTACCAAGCACGGATGGTATCGAAGTGATCCGTCAGCGTGTCTATACTCATAATGCCCGTATTGCGGACAAGTTCCGTGTCGACCGTATTTTTCTTGCCGGTGATGCTGCGCACATTATGCCGGTATGGCAAGGTCAGGGCTATAACAGCGGTATGCGTGATGCCTTTAACTTGGCCTAGAAAATGGCGCTGGTTGTTCAAGGCAAAGCTGGCCCAGCACTTTTAGATTCGTATCAGATCGAACGTAAAGACCATGCCAAGGCGATGATTGGCCTGTCGGTGATGGCAGGTCACGTACTGGCACCACCGAAAAAATGGCAAGGTTTTGTTCGTGATGGTATTTGCCTATGCCCTGAACTACATCAAGCCGATCAAACAATACCTGCTGGAAATGCGTTTCAAGCCGATGCCGAAATATCATGACGGCGCACTTTTGAGTAATGGGGCCAAGAACTCTCCAGTCGGTAAGATGTTTATCCAGCCTCAAGTTCAACTGGCTTCGGGTGAAACCGTATTACTGGATGAAGTGATCGGCAATGATTTTGCGATTATTGCCTGGGGTGTTGATCCGAAATGGGGTCTGAGTCCGGAGACGTTGCAACAGTGGAAAACGCTCGGCGTGAAATTCATTCAGGTGATCCCGGCAGTGCAATTGCAAAATAGCCAGCGCAAAGAGTATGAAGATGTCATCACCATTGGTGATATCGGCACAGATATCCGTTCATGGTTTGGCAACACGTCTGATTCAGTTGTGATCTTGCGTCCTGACCGTTTCGTGGCTGCGCTGGCCATTCCTCAATCGATGGAAAGCACCAGCCAGCAACTGTTTAAAAAGCTTTACCTGAAATAATATTAGAGTCACCTTTCACCACGCTTCGGCGTGGTTTTTTTTATTGTTTTTAGATATCTCGGACAATATATAGACCGAGGAATTAGACTCGGTATTCCTGAAACCACGGGATATCTTTCAGGGAATCACGACGAGCCATCTGCTGCAAAAAAGGTCTGAACTCATCAAATGCCGGTAAAATTTTCGCAGAGATCGCAAAGATCAAACAGTAAGCCACTTAGAGATCCGCCGCCGAGACTTTTTCGCCCAGCAGATAGGGACTGGCCTGCCCGATGCCCTGTTTCAGAAAATCAAATACGGCTGCTTCATTCCCAAAACTTAAACTTCTTCGGTTCTTTTCAATATTTTCTAGCGACACCTGTAAATTTTTTATATCGATATATTCAGTGAAGGGTCCATGACAGAAAAACATCCATTTCAAATACGCTCCACGCTTCAGATCATCCAAAGCAGGTGCCAATCCTTTGTCACGATATTTATCTGCCAGATAGATAAAAATGGCGGCCATTTCTGAAATGACGACATCCTGATCTACCAGACAGGGAACTTTTCCCATCGGATTCATCTGAGTATACGCCTGCTGATGCATATCCTCATAAGCGACTTCCACCTGCTCAATCTGGTCTTCAATCTGCAATTCTTTCAGCAAAGGCAACAAGGTCAGGCCACGTGATTGCGGGTTGTTATAGAGCTTCATCATCCTGCTTCAACCGGTTTTTTATTGTTAGAGGTTCAGTATAAAGTGATTTGCAGTCCCGATTTAAAAGGATGTGCTACAGATCATTTCTGTCGCACGGCTTTTCATCTGGGCTGATCAACGATGCAGATATTAGAAAAGATCCACGCAAAACTTTTCTTTTAATACTTTTAAAATCAGATCAATCACCACATGTTTTTGATCCTTGCGATAATTGGCATACAGTCCAATCATCGGCAAAGGTTCCAGAGTCTTTTTCACCACAATATTATCGCCGAGCAATGGAATCACGTAGGCCGGCACCAGACTCCAGCCCACCCCCATCCCTACCAGATTGACATTGAGCAGAATATTGGTGGAATACTGCACCACATTTACCTTTAATTTGGACTGCTTAAAAAAATCCTGAATCAGCTTATGTAGTTGCGGTGAGGACTGCTCATCACTAATCACAAAGTCCTGATTTTCAAAACTCTTGATACTAACATAGGGCAAGGCCGCAGCCGGGGAATCTCTCGGCACAATCAGGGTTAAAGGCTCATCAAAAATGCGAATCGAATCAAATTCACTCAACTGCCCCGGATAACGGGTAAAGGCAATGTCAATCTGTCCATTTCTTAAGGCACTAAACTGTTCTGCATCGGTCAGACTGTGAAACTGAGCTTTCAGTTCAGGAAAATGCGCGCGGATATTCAGCATGATATTAGGAAAGACTTTCATTTCCGCGACCGGCACGAAACCGATATTCAGCTGGTCCTGCTGTGCATTGGCGATCTGTCTGGCGGTCTGAATAGCGCGTTCAGCATGTTCAAGACTCAGTAAAGCTTCTTTTAAAAACGCCTGACCGGCTTCAGTCAGTCCGACCTTACGGTTATTCCGCTCCAGCAACTGCACGCCAACCTCACGTTCCAGATCCTTGATTTGCTGGCTCAGTGATGGCTGTACCGTATTTAATTTTTCCGCGGCACGGGTAAAATTCAGTTCCTGCGCCACTGTAACGAAATAACGTAAATGTCTTAATTCCATTTTATAACTCCAAACTTGCCGGGCGCTTATTTTGCTTTTTGGCAACATACTGACGATAAACCAATATCGTCACAATAACGAGTACAGCACTCAAAACATAGGTAGTTTCAAAGCCCCAATAGGCAATCAATACTCCCATGGCCACGGAACCGATGGCTAAACCCAGATCAAACAGGGTAAAGAAGGTTGAAATCGCATGTCCCATACGCTGCTTGTCGACCGACTGAATGGCCAAGGTCTGCAAACATGGGAATAGTGAACCATAACCGATGCCAATAAACACTGCCGACAATCATAATATCCATTGATTGGAAATCAGGCTGACAATCACCAGACCCATGGCAAAGAAAACAAAGGAAGGATAAATAACCGCACTTGGTCCCTTACGGTCATAAATCTTCCCGACCCAAGGTCTGACCAGCAACATGGATGCTGCAAATACAATAAAGAATACGCTGGTATAGCCCAAAAGCTGCTTGGTTTCACTAAATGCAGTAATAAAACTCATGATGCCCGAGTAGGCAAAAGCGGTTAGTAAAGCCACAAAACTTACCGCCAGAACTTTGACTTCCAGAATATCCTGCAAGCTCAAGCTGGTTTTTTCTGTGCTTATAGCTTCAGGTTTTGGTAACTCTGTGATTTTGAGCATCCAACAGAAAATGAGCCCCAAAGAAATGATAACGGCAAGAATGCCAAATAAGACTTTGAAGCTGGTGAACTGAATTACGGTCAATGCCAGCAAGGGCCCAAAAACCACACCCAGATTGGTCGACATGACGAAATAGCCCATGCCCTCACCTTTGCGCTGTTCAGGAATAAATTCATTAGCGACGGGTACTGCCACCGTGGTCAAAATACTGAACCAGATACCATGTAAAAAACGCACCAGCAACAGCGACCACATGCTATCTACCAGCAAATAACTAAAGGCAAATAAGGCAAAAATCACGCCTGCACCGCGCATCGAGATTTTCTTGCCGAGCTTTTTGATGATCATGCCGGAAAATGGCCGAACCGCAATCGAAGAGGCCAAAAATAGCGTCAGCGCCAGACCCGCTTCTTTTACCGAACCGCCCAGATCTTTCATGATGTAAATCGGCAAGATGGTCAGTAAGGCAAAATAATAAACTAACAGGAAAAAATTATTGAATAAGCACAAGATAAATGAGCGATTCCATAACCGCTCAGCGCTAACTGACATAATCACCAACTCTTAAAATTTGTAGGGAAATAGCACCAACTCAGGCTTGAACAGTGACCGGATGCAAGGCCAACTCGACCAGATTCTGGATATAGTGTTCATCTGGAATCCGGTTGAAAAAAATGATCTGGTAATGAATCGGGCCGTATAAGGTATCCAGCATCAAATCAAAAGGATAATCAGCGCGGATTTCTCCCCGTTCAATCGCTTGCTGAATCAGTTGATGGGTCTGTTGCCGACGTGGCAAGAGATATTGCTGAAAGAACTCACCTGCCAGTTCGCGGTGATTGGCAATCACTACCAGCAAAGCCCGACCGACCGGATGATTCAGCGCTTGAGATAAAGAACCGAGTTGTTGAATGAGATTGCTTTTCAGGCTTCTAGAGGTATCCAGCTCAAATACCGAAGCTGTATGCTGTTTGAAAGTGTACAGCACCAGTTCCGATTTATGTTTCCACCATCGATAAATCGTGGACTTGCCAACACCGGCACGTGCCGCTACACCTTCAATCGTCAGCTGATGATATTCACATTCTGCCAGCGCATCTGCGACCGCCTGTAAAATGCACTGCTGTCGTCGGGAACTTTTTTCGTCACTGCTCATATTTTTCTACTTAACTTTTAAGATCTAAAAATCGAAACGATACGTATCGTTTTATATTAGGGTAAAAAATAACAAAGCTCCAGTGAAAAACTGAAATTGATGCAAAAAAAAGACCTTCATATGAAGGTCTTTTCTCAATCACGATTTAACTTAACTCTGTGCAGTCTTTTTATAAATGCTGCATGAAGGATGATGATTTTCTTGCAAACGCGCGACTTTACGCTGTTCTGCTGCTTCAAAACGGCAACGTTTCCAGTCATTGTCCAGGTTCAAAGCTGGAATCTGTTTTGGTTTACCATTTTCATCCACCGCAACCATGGTGAAATAACAGCTATTGGTATGACGTACCGTTCTCTTTTGAATATTCTGGGCTTCTACACGAATCCCGATTTCCATTGAAGTACGGCCAACATGATTCACACTGGCCAGAAAGGTAACCAGCTCACCAACGTGAATCGGCTCTTTAAAATTCACCTTGTCTACAGATAAGGTCACGACATAACTACCCGAATAGCGACTTGCACACGCATACGCCACCTGATCCAATAATTTCAGAATGGTTCCACCATGAACATTTCCTGAAAAATTTGCCATATCTGGCGTCATGAGAACTGACATCGTTAACTCTGACTGGTCATCCGACACTGCTGCAATTTGATCTAAAGGGGCCATCGTTTTCTTTGAACTCTTTGAATGACAAGGTTATCGTTTATTATTATAGCGTTTTTAACATGAATAAAATGTTCAATTCGGCAAATGAAGCATCACAATTATTGATATAGAAAATGTATTCATACAGAAAAAAATATATTTAATTGCTTAAAATCTCAGTTAGAAAGTTAAGTGCCAATAAATCAACACTTATTTATCTGGGGGTTGATCACACAGCAACTGAGAATTTTTCACTGTTTTAAGCTTTGAACAAAAATAATTCAGGAAAATAGAAAGGCTCTGCGTGATTTAAAGCATCACTGGCCTGAGCATTTCCTGCGCCACGTTCTGATAACTTAAAATTTGTTGACCATCCAAGGTCGTTTCAACGGTAAAAGAACCATCCTGATGGGTCGCGGTCACTGTAAAAATATAGTGTTCGAATTGTGCCAGTTTGACCTGCTGTCCAATTTTAATATGCGTCATGATGTCTACATCTGTGTAGTGATCTTTTCAAACTGCATTCTGGCATGAACATCGATGCTTTTGAATATTTGATCAACTTAAGTATACGAATAATAATATTAAAATTTTAATTTAAGACGAATAAGGCTTATTATTTAAAACAATATACTTATAATTCAATTTGTTATATTTAAAATTAATTTTATCTTTTGCGATAATTCCGACTGACTGATACACATAGGCAATCATCTTATCTTTTATAACAATCAGTTAAGCGTTACAGCCGATGATCCTTTATCCTTTTGATTGAATATCCCTATACTGCGCTCCTGCGATATAGGGATAAACAGAAATTTCAAAAAAAAAGATTTATTGAGCTTGATGTTCATGTACCACAAACTGTGGAATGCGATGTCCTTGAGCATAATCATGTTTTTGGTAGGCTTGTGAAATTTCCATCAACTTTAACTGGGTCGCCTCGGCACCAGCCTGCATGGTGAGTTCCCTGCCACGTACATCAAAGATATGGCCTTTTTCGCGTAAGTCCGGCTGAATCACCACATCTGCATGCTTTAATTCTTCATGCGCCAGATGTTGCTGCATAATATTGATGTTCTGGTTAAATAGCCCCCAGACATTGCTGGTTTCCGTGTGAATGGGCTGTGCCAGAATATCCACCGCAATCACAATATCGGCTCCCAACTCACGTGCCACATCGACCGGCACCGGACTGACCAGACCACCATCTACATATTCTTTACCTTGAATAAGAGTCGGAATAAACATACTCGGAATCGAGACCGAAGCACGTACCGCCTGTCCGGTATTGCCATAGTTAAAGACGACTTTCTTGCCTTCTTTCAGCGCGGTTGCTACCACAAACATTGGGATTTTCATGGCTTCAAGCGGGGTTTGATCGACCTGCAAATTGACATAATCTTCAACTTTCTTGCCATCAAAAAAGCCTTTTCTGGCTAGTTTGATATCACGGACATCATTCGGTCGCATGCTGAGGGCAATATTGCGCAGTTCAATCGCCGGTTTACCACTTGCATAAATGGATCCCACAATGCTGCCCGCACTGGTTCCGACAATAAAATCTGGTTGAATACCCGCCTGTTCCAGTACTTCCAACGCACCAATATGCGCATAGCCACGAGCACCGCCACTGCCCAGAACTAAAGCAACTACCGGACGTTGCTGGGTTTGCTTGATCTTTTGAAAATCAATTTGATTCGGACGTGCCTGAGCTTCTCCGCGTTGTGCAGCAGGTTGTAGATGACTGGTCGCCGCTTGGGCTGTCATGGGGGTCATTTGGCAAGCACTTAGGCCAAATGTACCCAGTATCACCATACTCAACACATATTTCTGCATGCAGAGAATGTCCTCATTAATCTAAAGCAGCATAGTGTATAAACACATGCATAAATAGTCTGTAGAATTTCGTAAAACTGTCATACAGTTCAGCTACTTTATCTTCATTTTTCCCCATAACAATATGCCTTCAACCTCACTGTACCGGATTTTCCTGATTTTCCTGCAACTGGGCTGCATTTCATTTGGCGGTCCAGCGGCGCATCTGGTGTTTTTTCACCGAAAATTTGTGACCCAGCTGCAATGGCTGGATAACACCCAGTACAGTCAACTGGTCGCTTTGGCACAACTTTTACCCGGGCCGAGCAGCAGTCAGGTGGGGCTGTCGATCGGTTATCTGCAACGGGGCTATACTGGTGCCGTGATCGCATGGCTGGGTTTTACCCTGCCCTCAATGATTCTGATGACCTTGGTGGCGTTATTGGGTCAAAGCTATTTTCATATTTTAAACTCAAACAGCTTTCATACCATCCAGTTAATTGTATTTTCTGTAATCGCCTGGGCATTCTGGCAAATGCTGAGAAGCTTCTGTAAATCGGCTTGGCAATACGCTGTCTTAATCCTCTCGGTGGCATTACTGATAGTCGTTTCAGTGAGTTTTAATCAGATTCTGGTCATTATACTGGGCGCAATCTGTGGACTCTTGGCTGGACATTTTTCCCACTCAGATTTGAAACCCAAAGAAATTAACAAAACGGCAATCAGCTCGCCTTATATTCGATCTGCCGCTGCGCCCTATTGGCTGTTGGCATTTATCCTACCATTTTTGCTGCTGCCCTTAGCTGGAAAATTATGGGGTGAATCGGAGCTGCAATTTTTTTCCAATTTCTATCAGACTGGCTCGCTGGTGTTTGGTGGTGGTCATGTGATTTTGCCTTTATTGCATCAGGATTTTGTCACGACTAGTTTGGTGAGTGCCCAATCTTTTGATCTTGGCTATGCATTTGCCCAGCTCATGCCTGGACCTTTATTCAGTTTTGCCAGTTATATTGGTGCTTTGCTGCCTTGGACGCCTTATGTCTGGCTAAATACACTGTTAGCAACCTGTGCAATCTTTTTACCTTCATTTTTTCTGATCTTTGCTACCTTGCCCTACTGGTCATGGTTGATGCAGCAGCGCCATATTCATCAGGCGGTGATGGGCATCAATGCTGCGGTGGTGGGGCTATTGCTGTATTTATTGCTGGATCTTTCACAACGTTATTTTAGTTATGGCTCCGACCTGGTTTTTGTCGCGGTGATGATTGCCCTGCTACGCTCAAAACTACCGGTCTGGTTCAGCCTGATTTTGGGCTTTGTGCTTTATCAAAGTTATTTAAATTTCTTCTAAAGAAAACTTTGGCACAAAAAAGCCCCGAATGATCGGGGCTTTTTACTTCAAGTCTTACCAGATATCTGATTTGACCTTGTCTTTAAATTTAGGATGGTTATCCAGTTTAAATTCAGGCTCTTTCACACCACGCTTCAACTGACCGGTATAGTCTTTGAGTAGCATCAGCAGGAATGGCATCAGCAACAGGATCGCAATCAAGTTGATACTTGCCATGACACCCATGAACAGATCTGCCATATTCCAGATCAACGGCACACTGGCTATGGAACCGAAATACACCATGACCAATACAAATAAGCGGAAAATCAACATCACCCGGCTATTGTTATTGATGAACTGAACGTTTCCTTCGGCATAGGCATAGTTACCAATAATCGAAGAATAGGCAAACAGGAACAGAATCAAAGCCAGGAAGTCATCGCCCCAAGCACCAATCTGGCTTTCAAGCGCCATCTGGGTCAAGGTCACGCCTTCAAAGCCTGCATTTTCATACAGTCCTGAGACCAGAATAATAATCGCGGTACATGAACACACCACAAAGGTATCTACAAATACCCCGAGCATCTGTACCAGACCCTGGTTGACCGGATGTTTGACATCCGAGGCTGCAGCGGCGTTCGGTGCCGACCCCATCCCTGCCTCGTTAGAGAACAGACCACGCTTGATGCCCATCATCATCGCCATAGATACCATGGCGCCAAAGAATCCACCAGCGGCGGCTTCAAATTCAAAGGCTTTACTGAAAATGAGCTGGAAGATGGATGGGAGCAGATCGTAATTGATGACTGCAATATACAAAGCTACCGCCAGATAAAGCACAGCCATAAACGGTACAAAGCTTTCAGCAACTTTTGCAATCCGTTTAATTCCGCCAAAAATGATCACCGCAGTCATCAAGACCAGAAACAATCCGACCCAGGAAATTTCCAGATTCAGGCCGCCTAATGGCAAGATCAGATTCGCCTGATCCCAGCCCCAGGCATGAGAGGTTGCTCCGGTAATGGCATTGGCCTGAACTGCATTGAAGACAAAACCATAAGTCGTGATCAATGCAATCGCAAAGACAATCCCGAGCCATTTCTGTTTCAGGCCTTGAGTAATGTAATAAGCTGGACCACCACGGAATTGCTGGTTTTTGTTATCTCGCACCTTAAACAACTGTGCCAAAGAGGATTCAACAAAAGCAGAACTCATGCCCAAAAAGGCAGTAAACCACATCCAGAACACGGCACCGGGGCCACCAATCGCAATCGCAATGGCGACACCCGCGACATTGCCCACACCGACCCGGCTTGCCAGTCCAGTGACAAAGGCCTGAAACGGGGTAATGCCGTGCGTATCCTGAACCTTGCCACGGCTATTTTTCATGACTTTCATGCTGTGCCAGAACAAACGAATTTGTACTGCACCAGTCATGATCGTGTAGAAAATACCGACTGCGACCAGAAACACCACCAGAAAATCCCATAAAGGGCCATTCAGGGCATTAATCCAGCCGAGTAAGGTTTCATTTAACTGATCATTCATGTCACATCCTTATGAGCCTATGACTCATCGTATCAGGCATAAAAATTATGCAAAAAACTTCAAAATCATCTGAATAACAGTAGCATTGATTAAGTCAACGAAGAACGCACCACATAATGGAACAATCAGGAAGGCCTTATGCGACGCACCATACATATTGGTAATCGCCTGCATATTGGCAACCGCTGTTGGCGTTGCGCCCATACCGAAACCACAATGACCTGCTGCAAGTACCGCAGCATCGTAGTTTTTGCCCATGATGCGGAAAGTGACGAAAGCTGCATACAAAGCCATGGTGATGGTTTGCGCACCCAGAATCACCATGAGTGGTCCTGCAAGGTCAGCTAATTGCCATAATTTCAATGATAACAATGCCATCGCCAAGTACAGCGACAATGAAGCATTACCGAACACATCAATCGCGCGATCGAAAATCTGAACTTTGAAAATACCTTCCAGTACATTACGCAGAATGACACCACCCGCCAATGCCCAGACAAATGTTGGCAGTTCAAACGCAGTACCTTTACTGAAACCCGTCATAAACTCTGCAAAAGCCAAACAACCTGCGAACAGGCCCAAGGTCGTGATTGCATTATCAGCGGTAATTAAACGCACCTGATGCGGATATTCAAATGGAATATATTCGGTCGAGTTGATATCCATTGGCGTGCTATCACGCTTTTCGATTTGTTGATCCGTACGTGCAATTGCGAGATTATGACGGTTAATCAGCAGTTTTGCTAAAGGACCACCAATAATCCCACCGATAATCAGACCAAAAGTAGCACTGGCCATCCCCAGTGCAAGCGCCCCCTGAATGCCATGTTCAACCTCAAAAATCTCGCCCCATGCACCTGCAGTACCATGACCACCGGTTAAGGTAATTGAACCTGCAATCAGGCCAATCAACGGGTCAATACCCAATAATGTTGCCAGACTCATGCCGACCGCATTTTGCAAAATAATGAAAGCCGAAACAGCAAACAGGAAAATAACCAGACCGATCCCACCTTCACGCAACTTGGAAAAGTTGGCACTCAGACCGATCGAGGCAAAGAAGATCAGCATAAAACTGGTTTGTAGCTCTGAACTGGTGGTGATGCTGTATCCCCACAGTGAATGCACCAGTAATGAGATAATCGCAGCAACCAAACCGCCTGCAACCGGCTCAGGAATATTGTAGCGCTTTAAAAAATCGATTTTATTAACCAGGAATCGGCCGAGTAACAAAACAATGACTGCGGCAATCAAGGTATAAAATGCGTTAAAAGTAAAATCCATAATTTTTTGCCCAAGATGATTTTGAATTTTTTATTTTTCTAAAAGTTATGGAGTGCGCTAGATTTCTAGCTCGCTCATTAGATGTTCATCTGGAAATATCCTGATTTGATCTATCACCTTTAGAAAAACAAACCGATTTATCATCTCTTTCAAACTTATGAATATCATCATCACGATCATATTCAACAAATGAGAGATTTATAAAAGCAACACCTTTTCTATTCCGATACTCAGTCTGTTGTAAAATTGCAGACAATTTTCAAACAGATGCGCATGCTGGTAAAAAAACTGTGTTTTAAGCTCAAAAAAAACATTCAGTGCTTGATGAGTGCTTTCAACCTAAAGACTTCATTCAAGCCATCTGGAATCGCGTTATTTAAAACAGATCTTAATCACGAAATGCATGAATTAAGATGAAAAGTCGTACATTATGCTGTTTCTTCGTATCAGGTTTTATTTCTTTTTATTAGCAATAGTTAATTTACCTATAAAAAATAATTATAAATTCTCATTTTTATATGAAGATTAATCTATATTTTAATTCAAAAAAAATATTAATCTTTTACTCGACACAAAATGAAACAGGGATCTTGAAATTAAATTATCTTGATTTTCAGTCAAAATAAACCAGTTCTCTGTGTGAAATTGTTATTGTTGAATGGTTCAAGCACTTGGGTTTTAAGCCATTTTTTAAATCAAAGACCAACTTTATGACTAAATCCATTGCTATCACTTAGGCGATTTATGCTCAGCTAAAAGAATGCGAAATTTCATTATTCAAGTCATTTTGCTGATAAATTGTTTTTTCAGCTGGCGAAGAATTAAATTTTCCTATCCTCCGTTCTGTTTGTTTAGTTTATAGTCATTGCAAACTCAATAAGGATATTCGACTGGACCCCATAATGGATCAAAATCTTGTTCATGCTGTAGATCACACCATCACTTCTCGCCATTCAGTGCGTGCTTTTTTAAATACCCCCGTTAGTACAGACACCTTAAAAGAGATTCTGGCGGTGGCCAGCCGCGCACCTTCAGGAACCAATACCCAACCCTGGAAAGTGTATGTGGTAACAGGTAAAAAGCGTGATGAACTCGTGCAGCAGGTTTGTCAGGCACAAATGCAAATCTATGCAAATCCGGAATTGTCGCAGCAGTATCAGGAAACTTTTGCCTATTATCCTGAACAATGGATCTCGCCATTTATTGAACGTCGTCGTGAAAATGGCTGGGGTTTATATGGCTTGCTGAATATTCAGAAAGGCGAAAAGGAAAAAATGGCGCGTCAGCAGCTGCGTAATTTTGAATTATTTGATGCGCCTGTCGGCCTGTTCTTTACCGTCCATCGTTCTTTGGCGATTGGTTCCAAAATGGATGTTTCCATGATGATCCAGAATGTCATGCTGGCAGCAAAAGCCCGCGGTCTGGACACCTGTCCGCAGGCTGCCTGGAATCATTTTCATCCGATCGTGCTTGATCTGGTCGGCGCACCTGATGATGAAGAGCTGGTCTGCGGTATGGCACTGGGTTATGCCGACCCAGAGCAGATTATTAACAGCTTTATTACCCCGCGTGTTCCCGTAGAGGAATTTGCCGTATTTATCGATGAGTGATGCAAGCAGGGCTAAGCCAACTTGCTTAGCCCTCTGCTCAATCCAGCATTTTTAATATATTAGAGAACGCCCAGCATCTATGCATTTTTCAAGATTGGCATCTTGATTTTAAAAATCGCCCAAGCGGAAATACCTACAAAAACCAGCATGATCAATGCCATATTTAATAAGGCATGCCAGATCAGAAAATTCAGTAATACACCGCCCAATAAGCCACAGACAAATTGCATACTGCCCATAATCGCACTGGCGGTTCCCGCCCGCTCGCCCTGTTCAGCCATTGCCAGAGCCATGGCATTCGGACCAGTAAACCCGATAGATGCCACCACAATAAACATGCCTAACAACACCCAGAACACAGAATCGACGTCCAGACAGCCCAGCAAGATTAACCCTAATACACCGGTAAACTGCAGACAGGTGCCGATTTTCAAGCGCTGTAATATCGAGAATCGCCCAGCCAGACGTTTATTCAAGGTCGAAAACAGCATGATCCCGAAGGCATTGGCACCAAAGGCATAAGCAAACTGCTGCTCAGTCAGCTGATAACGATCCATCAGAATGGTAGAAGAAGCACTGATATAACAGAACATCACTGCACCGGAAAAACAGCCAGCATAGAGCGGGCGTCGAAAGCTTGGATCCTGAAAAATAGTACGGTACAAACTTAATACCTGCTGGAAGTTCAGCTTGAGACGACGTTCTGGCTCCAGGGTTTCTTTAAATAGAAAATGTACACAGGCCAGACTCAACAGACCGCAGCCCATCAGCACCAAGAAGATCACATTCCATTCATAAAACATCAATACCTAGGCCCCCAGACTCGGAGCGATGATTGGTGCAATCGCAGTCACAATCATCATGCTGGCAAAGGCCTGAGCTGCTGAATGCATATCCAGGCGATCACGAATTGCAGCATGTGCCATGACCACCCCGACACAGCCACCTAAGGCTTGCAGAATCCGTGCAGCGATCAGACTCCATTCATCCTGCGCAAAGACACACAGCAAACTTGCCACAATGTATAAACACAGCCCAAAATACAGTGGCGGTTTACGCCCAATCCGGTCACTGATCGGACCATAAATCAGTTGCCCGATCGCCAGACCGAAGAAATAAGCCGGCAGGCTGTTAGAAACCATCTGGGTGCTGACACCAAAATCTGCTGCCATGGCCGGCAAGGCCGAAAGATACATATCAATGGATAAAGGCCCGAGTGCACTCAGTGTTGCCAGCAAAATAATCCAAGACATGGCATAAGGTTGTTGTACTATTTTATTCGATGTCATAAGCATGAAGATTTAAAGCGCTAATATGCAGACAAATTAACACAGTGCATAGTATGATTTAGCCTGAAATGAAGATTTATAAATATACTATTTTCATTAGCCTATTCAGATTCAGCTCTAAGACTGCAGTATAAAGGACGACCTTTGAAATCTTGGCTCACTCGTCTCAAGCAAACCACCTATAATACGACCTTGATGTATAACCTGCGCATGATGACGGCATTTGCAGGTACCGCCTTTGTTCCCTATTTTATGGGACAACAATTGATGACGATTCCACTGACTTTAGGCGTGGTCGCAGCCGGTTTAAGTGATATTGATGACCGCTTTTCGGTGCGGATTTTAAATCTGCTGTATACCTACATTGGCTTCTTTATTACCGCAGTGGGCGTATATCTGCTCTTTCCTTATCCCCTGCTATTTGCCTTGGCCTTAATTGTGTCCTGTATTGCCCTGATTTTGCTGGGTTCACTAGGGCGACGCTATGCCACGATTTCTTACGGCTGTCTGGTGATTTCCGTTTATTCCATGCTCGGGGTAGAGCTGTTTGATGAATGGTATAAACAGGCTGGTTTATTGGTCATCGGCGCGATGTGGTACGGTCTGCTGTCGACCCTCAGTTTCCTGATCTTCCCTGCCCGGTTGGCGCAAGACAAGCTTGCCATTTCCTATTCTGCGCTCGGTGACTTTTTATATGCCAAGTCCAATCTGTTTGATGTGGACATGACCCCGAAAAGCTATCAACAAAGCATGATTGAACTCTCGCTGGAAAATGGCAAACTGATTGCGATTTTTAATGAAATGAAAACTGCCCTTTTGACTCGCCTGAAAGGCGACCGTGGGCAAAAAGATACCCGTCGCAGCCTGCAATATTATTTTGTGGCGCAGGATATTCATGAACGTGCCGATTCAGCGCATATTGATTATCAGAAACTGACCAAGATTTTCCAGCATAGCGATATCCTGTTCCGCTTCCAGCGCATTATGTCAATTCAGGGCAAAGCCTGTAAGGACCTGAGTGAAAGTTTGCTAATGCGCAAACCCTATGTGCATAACCAGCGCTTTAAGCATACCTTTGACAACCTGAGACAGTCTCTGGATAAGTTACGTCAGGAGCAGCAGTATGATCAGGTCTGGATTAGCGCCCTGTTTGCGTTGTTTCAAAACCTGAAATCGATTGATGCCCAGTTACGCAACCTGGAAACCGAGCAAAGTATCAAATCCGAGCGTTTCAAACATATCGAAAACCAGCTCAGAGATGATGACCTGAAAGGCTGGGATGATATCAAGATTCGGATTAAGCAGCATTTGACACCCGAGTCGGTACTGTTCCGGCATGCCATTCGCCTGTCGATTGTGCTGCTGATCAGCTATATCTTCGTACAGGTCAGCAATATTGAATATGGTTACTGGATTTTATTAACGGCACTCTTTGTCAGCCAGCCGAACTTTAACGCCACCAAACGGCGTTTACGTCTGCGTATTGTCGGTACGTTGGTCGGTATTATTCTCGGTTATGCCATTCTGTATTTTGTGCCTTCCATCGAAGGACAATTATTACTTCTGGTATTGAGCGGGATTCTGTTCTTTGAATTACGCAGTAAACAGTATGCCCAAGCCACTGCCTTTATCACGATTTTAGCCCTAATCAACTTCAATCTGGATGGTATGGGCTATGCTGCGGCCATCCCGCGTATGATTGACACCCTGATTGGCTGTGCGATTGCCTGGTTTGGCGTCAGCTTTATTTTTCCAGACTGGAAGTTCCGGCGTTTGCCGCGAAGTATCAAACGCAGCCTGCAGGCAGAAGCAGATTATTTGAGTGAAGTAATCGAGCAGTATAAATCAGGACGTAATAATGGCCTGAAATATCGGATTGTGCGCCGTGCGGCCCATAATACCGATGCCGAGGTGGCTTCACTAATTTCGACACTGGCCACTGAACCGGATATTGATCCGGTACAAAAATCGCTAGCCTTTGAGTTCCTTTGTCTGAACCATACTTTTATCAGTTATATTGCTGCACTGGGCGCACACCGGGAAAAAATTGAAGATCAGGACATTCTGAATTTACTAGACAAAGCACTTGAGAACATTCGTGGTGCATTGCTAAGAGATGAAATGCCCGATTTAAGTGCGCAAAATATGATTGCCCATATTCGCCAGCGCCTGGCTCAAGATCAGGAGCAAGATCAGAAATCCCTGATCATTTTGCAGCAACTGTCTTTAATGTTCAGCATTTTAAAGCAGTTGAGCCAACTGAAACAAAGTTTGAGTCATGAGCGTGATGAACAGGCAACTGAATTAGGTTCATTATAATTTGGCTGATTTTGGAACAATATACTCACTGAATTGGTACAATTAGTGCTAAACTTTTTACAGTTTAAAATCTGCTAATTTCATTATGACCGCGAAAAATTTATACGCTTATACCCTACAGCCTGTGAACTATGAAATTTCAGAAGCCGAGCAGCGTCATGCTCAGCTGGTGATCTGGCGTAGTACCAATAAAATTGGCATGAAAGCATGGCTGATCATGGGTGCTGTTGTTGCACTTTCTATTCTGGGCATTCTGCTCCTGAAGAACTATTCTACCGTGTTCTGCTGGGTGGCCATTGTCTGTGTGGTGTTGTATTACCTGATCCGTACCTTTGGTCTGGAATGGTATGTTAAACGCAAGATGAATGAATTTCCGGTACAGGAAATCAAAGGTGTTCGCCTGGGCGTGCAACCGCATGGTATCGTGATGCGCCAGAAAATGGGCATGCAGGAAGGTGTTGGCGCGATTAGCTGGAAAGACATCTATGAATGGTACAACACACCAGAATTCATGTTGGTCAATTTCAAAGTAAAAGGCCAGCAAGGCGCCTATATCCTGCCGAAACGTCTGGACAGCAAAAACTTCTCTTTCGCTACGATTCGCAAGCATCTGGAAGCAGAAGTCGGCGCAGCAAAACAAATCTAAACTGTTCTTTCTTCAGTGAAAAACCTCCTGCCCCGGCATGGAGGTTTTTTTAATCTCAAAATAATAAATGATAATGAGAATAAATATTATCCTCAACACCTATAATTCGGGCTCAAACTTCAGTTATAATTTTGCCACTTTTATAGATCTCACCCTTAATCTGACGACCATGTTTAAAAAGACATTTTTCCAAATCCACTGGTTTCTGGGGATTACAGCAGGTTTAATCCTCTCGATAATGGGGGTCACTGGCGCAATCTACTCCTATGAACAACAAATATTAAAATGGATGAATAGCGACAGTTATACGGTTCAGGTTCAGCAACGTGACAAACTCACGCCTGCCGAGCTGTATCAGCACTTTAACCGTACTGCGCCTGACATGAAGATCAACAGTATTACCGTGGCACAAGATCCGAGTGCTTCGAGTACTGTGAATGTTGCCAAAGAAGGCGCACGGCGTGGTCAGAACATCATGATCAACCCGTATACTGCGGAAGTCTTGCCAGAGATTAAGGGTCGGGAATTTTTCCAGTTTGTTCAGCAACTGCATCGTAATTTGACGGTTGGTCCGGTGGGTAAGCAGATTACCGGTGCCTGTACCCTGATGCTGATCTTTTTTGTCTTGTCAGGTCTGTACCTGCGCTGGCCGAAACGTCATTCGATCAAGCAATGGTTCTTTGTAAAACCTCAACTGAAAGGCCGTAATTTTATCTGGGATCTGCACGCTGTTGTGGGAACCTGGGTGGTGATTTTCTACCTGATTCTGGCCTGTACCGGTCTGTACTGGTCTTATGACTGGTGGCGCAATGGCATGTTTAAAGTGCTGGGTGTGGAACGCCCGCAACCGGAAATGCAGGCCAATGCCGGCAATAACCGTGGTGAAGGACGTCCAGGCGGTGAACGTGGTCCGCGTGCCGAAGGTGAAGTACGAGGCGAAGGCCGCCAAGGTGGCGAACGCGGTGCTGGTGGTGAAGGCCGTGAAGGTCTCAGCCCTGAAGCTACTGCCCGTGCGCTAGACCAGAGCTGGATTGGCTTTAACACTGAATTTTCAGATAAGTATTCTACCGTAACGTTTAACCTTCCGAAAAAATCGGATGGCGAAATGCAGCTGAGCTTTATCGATCCAGTCGCTCAGCATGAACGTGCACGAAACAGTGCCACTTATAATTACCAGACAGCTGAATTTACCGAAATCGAGCTGTATGAAGATAAAAAGCTTAATGAAAAAATCATGAGCAGCATGTTACCGGTGCATCGTGGCAGCTTCTTCGGCCCAATTTACCAGTTCTTTGCCATGGTCGCAGCCTTGTTGATGCCGTTGTTCTTTGTGACCGGCTGGATGCTCTATCTGAAACGTCGCAAACAGAAACGCTTAACGCTGGCAGCACGTCAGGGTGCGACTTTAGTAAACCTAGATGAAAATTCCAAACCGTGGCTCATCGCGTATGCCTCACAAACAGGGGTTTCTGAGCAACTGGCTTGGCGTACAGCGACTGCCCTGCAGGAAGCGCGTCAACCGGTAACAGTCAAGCCAGTACAACAACTGACGCTAGCCGATTTACAACAAACCGAACAGGTATTATTTGTTGCCAGCACCTATGGCACAGGTGAAGCGCCGGATCTGGCCTCTTCTTTTGAGAAAAAAATCCTGTCTGCTCAAGCTGATCTCAGTTATTTAAGTTATGCGGTATTGGCCTTGGGTTCTCAGGAATATCCAGACAGCTATTGCAGTTTTGGTCACCGTATTGATCAGTGGTTAAAACAGAATGGTGCCCAGCAGCTATTCAATACGATTGAAGTCGACAATGCCAATAACGAGCATATCCAGCAATGGAATAGTGCGCTGGAACAAGTCACTCGACTTGAGCTACAAGCGATGAGTATCGATAAGACCTTTGATCACTGGAGTTTGAGTAAACGTGAAGTCCTCAATCCGGGTAGTCTGGGTGCGCCTGCCTTCAATATCGAACTGACCCCTGAGCATGAAGCCGTCTGGCAAGCAGGTGATATTGCCGAGGTTCAGCCAGGGAATAGCCAAGAACGTATCGATGCATTTATGCAAAAGCACCAGATAGCAGCGGGTACACAAGTACCTTCTATGCAACAGAATATTGAACAGGCACTCTGGGATCGTGATCTGACTCAGGCTGAACCTTTTGATTCTCTGGATCAGCTCCTCACGCAATTACCGGTTTTGGCAACACGTGAATACTCCATTGCCAGTATTCCAAGCCAGCAGGTTTTACGTCTGGTGGTACGTCAGCAAACCGATGCTAGTGGTAATCTGGGATTGGGTTCAGGCTGGCTGACCCAGCATGCGGCTCTCAATACGCCAATTGCACTGCGTATTCGCAGCAATGAATCTTTCCACCTGATTGATGACAACCGCCCGATTATCTGTATTGGTAATGGTACCGGGATTGCGGGATTATTAAGCCTGCTCAGTGCGCGTAACCGTCGGGACTATAGCCAGAACTGGCTGATCTTCGGTGAACGTCAGCGTGAACATGACTTCTTCTTTGAAGAAACCATTCAGGCCTGGCTGCAAATGGGAACCCTGAAACGTCTCGATCTTGCGTTTTCTCGCGACCAGCAGGAAAAAGTCTATGTACATCACAAATTGCGTGAACAGGCTGAAGAACTGAAAGCCTGGATTGCTCAAGGTGCAGTGATTTATGTCTGCGGTAGCATCAATGGTATGGCCAGCGATGTGGATCAGGCCCTGACCGAGATTCTCGGTGAAACAATGCTAGATCAATTACGCCTGGATGGACGTTATCGCCGTGATGTATATTAAGATAACCTGATATGCTAAAAACCGGGCTCAATGGCCCGGTTTTTATTGAAGATGCAAAAGCAATAATAAGAATATGAATAAGAAAAAAGGAACCCTGGATGCTCAATCAACTTAAACGAAGTCTTAGCCTGATCTCTGGCTTGATCCTATGTATCAATAGCGTCTGGTTACTGAGCCAAGGTCAGAGGCATTTTGCTATTGCCCTGTCGATCTTCATTGGGGTGGCACTCATCCTCTCCGCCTTATTTTTTTCATCTATTCAGCGCTGGAAACAGAATTCCCGATTCAGAACCTTGTTCTGGAACAGTCTCTGGGGCGGATTTTTATTCTGGATAATCAGTGTCGCGGCTTTCTTTGTTTATATCCAGATGTCAATCAACCCGAATATTCCGGCACGACCTGCTGCAGCGATTTTAGTATTAGGCAGTGGCATTAATCAGGGTCAGCCCTCACCCATCTTAAAAAATCGTCTGGATACCGCAGCAAAATATGCAGAACGATATCCAAATACTTTAATCATTATGACCGGTGGACGAAATTTCCGGGAGAGACAGAGCGAAGCTGAAGTCATGCAAAGTTATATCTACACGAACTATCCGCAGCTCAAAAACCCCATTAGCTTAGAAGATCAAAGCAGAAGTACCCAACAGAACCTGCAATATTCTCAGGCAATCCTAAAACAGCAACATATTGATCGAAATGAGCCCATTGCGATTGTCACTAGCGATTTTCATAGCCCTCGTGCCCGTGCCATTGCCAGACATCAGGGTTATCAACAAGTCATCAGCCTGAGTGCCAGCACACCCCAGAATGTTCGCTATAATTCCTGGTTACGCGAATATTTTGCTTTGATAAGTGGCTGGCTACTGAATGAATATTCATTGTTCCAATAAACAAGCTGTTTTAAAAACAATAAATTTAATTTAAACGGATCTGCCTAGGCAAAGGCATATCCGGATTTTTAAACAGTTCCGGCTTTTGTACATAGATCTGATACAGATAATTTTTAATATCAAGTAATAATTTTTCCGGTGCCACCAGAATATTCTGCCCTTCCGGGGTCAGGTCAAGCGAAACAATGGTACTTTCCTGACATAAAAAGGGAATGACTTTCTCTACAAAATCCTTGAGACCAATTTCCTGAATCTTGTAATTTTCCCAATTGTCTTTAATCAACAGTCGAGCCAGACCTTTACTTTGCCAACAGGCAAATGCGCGTTGTCCGGTCGGCGTGGCACATAAGGCCCACCCATCCTGATAGAGTGCAAAAATGCCAGCATTAGCAACAATGGCTTCACTATATTGCTTATAAAGCTGTTGAGGATCGAAAGCAGTTTTTTGGGATTTGGTCGCGGCTTTGCGCTGATAGGGATTTCTCATGGTCGTGAAATCTTAATATTATTATAATACAATCAGATTCTAAGGAATAAATAGAGTTGAAGCAAGAAGATATGGTGGGCGCTGACGGGATCGAACCGCCGACATTCTGCTTGTAAGGCAGACGCTCTACCAACTGAGCTAAGCGCCCTGAGAAAACAACAACGTTGTTTTAAATGACGCAAGACCAACAAGGAATGTAGTCTTGGTATCTTGAAAACTCAGATCTCAGGAATCCAAGCTTTTCATCTTAAGATGGCGCAGCGGACGGGGCTCGAACCCGCGACCCCCGGCGTGACAGGCCGGTATTCTAACCAACTGAACTACCGCTGCATCGTAAGAATCTGGTGGGCGCTGACGGGATCGAACCGCCGACATTCTGCTTGTAAGGCAGACGCTCTACCAACTGAGCTAAGCGCCCTGATAAAGAGTGTCAATCTTTAGTTTATTAAATTCAGGCTCAGGGACCTCAATTTAATTTCTTTTGAAATGGCGCAGCGGACGGGGCTCGAACCCGCGACCCCCGGCGTGACAGGCCGGTATTCTAACCAACTGAACTACCGCTGCATCGCAAAAGAATCTGGTGGGCGCTGACGGGATCGAACCGCCGACATTCTGCTTGTAAGGCAGACGCTCTACCAACTGAGCTAAGCGCCCTCAAAAGGTCTATCGTATAAATGGCGCAGCGGACGGGGCTCGAACCCGCGACCCTCGGCGTGACAGGCCGATATTCTAACCAACTGAACTACCGCTGCATTTACACAATGTCGCTATTGTGGCAAACGAAAATCAAGATCTTAAAGTGGCGCAGCGGACGGGGCTCGAACCCGCGACCCCCGGCGTGACAGGCCGGTATTCTAACCAACTGAACTACCGCTGCAACTATAAGGTCTCAACATGAAAGAGCTTGGTGGGCGCTGACGGGATCGAACCGCCGACATTCTGCTTGTAAGGCAGACGCTCTACCAACTGAGCTAAGCGCCCTTTCTAAACGTCTATCATCGTTTGATGGGTGCATTATAGAGAATCTGCACAGCCTGTCAAACGCTTTTCGGAATGTTTTCCACTTTTTAGGTGTGAGTGATTAAAAAATAGGTTGTTTGTTAAAAAAAACAACACTTTTTGTTTATTTTTTAAGTCTCTACCGAAATTTTTTAATTTTCAAAATGAAAATTGAAGCGAAATTTTGTGTTTTACCCTGCGAAGTTTCAGTCTAACCACACGACATATTCCAATTCTGATTAAGGATTATACAAAGCTTTAAAATACTCGACGTTGTGTTCATGTAATCTTTCAACTGTCATTTATTTTTATTCAGAAAATGCCAGTAAATCTAAACTTCAAATAATCATTTAACCCATTCCATGCGATAAAAATACCATCTGGATCAGATTAATCAATCTTTTCTGCTGTCTCCACCAAGCAGATTCAGTCCATAAAAACAAAACCATTTTCACATAATCTTAAAATCTAACTTTTATTCGCTTTTCGAAACATTCAGCCTGCCCAGATCTAATGCCTGTTCTGAAATATAGACCAGTGCATCTTCACTGATCAGGTCAAATAATTCAGCGACCTCCGGATTACGCATACGGATACAGCCGTGCGACAGCGGCTCTCCCATCTTTTCGGTTTCTGGGGTGCCATGAATATAGATATAACGCTGATAGGTATCGCAGCCCTCGCCTTGATTAAAACCCGCTTCAAGGCCACTCAGCCATAAAATGCGCGTCAGGATCCAGTCCCGCTGCGGGAATTCTGCCGCCAATTGGGGATTATAAATTTCACCCGTCGCCTGACGTGCGACAAATACACTATTTAAGGGAGCATTCTGACCAAACTTTTCAGCAATCTTGTGCCAGCCACGAGGAGTCTTGCCACTATTTTCAGTTTCACCAATGCCATTTTTGCCACTGGAAATCAGATATTGCTTGTTTAGACGGGGCAGATACAGTTTTTGTTGGGCAAGATCAATCAGGATATCGGCTTGATCCAGATGCAAGGTATTCATGACTTGTTATTCTCAGACTCTATTTTATTTGGCTTTATAGGGTTTAACTGATTATCTTCAGATGGCGCTGTTGGTAGATCTGTCTTTTCTGGGTCAACTGTATTTTGCTGAATAAGGATCTGATTCGGTTCAGGGCGTCGCCATAACCAGATCGCGACGATCAGCATCGTAATATTGGTAAAGGCTTTTACGGCCAAGGGTGCAGTAGTAAACAGCATGATGATCCCGCTGATCAGCATCATGATACTGGCCAGCCATTTGGCCTTACGCGGTACAGTACCGTGGGCACGCCAATCTCTTAAGGTCGGACCATATTTGGGATGATTCAATAACCAGTCATCCATTTGTGGCCAGCCTTTGGATGCCGCCCAGGCCGCCAGAATCAAAAAGACCGTTGTTGGCATACCCGGCAGGATTGCACCGATAAAGCCCAGGATCACAAACAGCACCACCAGACTTCGCCAAAACAACACTTTCATACATCAACCCTAGCCGCAGAATTCAGGTAGTATAAAGCGTTTTCCGATACTGTCCGTTGTATTTCTGCACTTTTCACAGGTTGTACTATGCCCTTTTCCAATTTAAACCAAAATCTTGTAGAAGCATGGCAACGTTATCAACATCCTCTGGTGCGGCAACTGGCGTTTGCTGTCGGCAGTCCGAATATCCTGTTCCATATTCCAGATGAACTTGAGCTTATATATTACTTTGAACTGCATGAAAGCCAGGCCTGGCAGCACTATCTCAACCGTTACCATCCACGTTTAGAGTTTCTTGATCAGCATCCAGAAGAATTAATCGAATTTGTGCAGCAACTGAAAAGTACGCGTTTAGGGCTGCGCTTTGAAATGCTGATCTGGTTCTGGTTACTCGATGATGCCTATCATCCGTATCAGCTGCTTGCTCATAGTCTGCAAAAGATTGAAGGCGCCAAAACCCTGGGGGAGCTAGATTTTCTGTTATTAAATACTGATACAGGACAGATTGAACATTGGGAAGTGGCATTGAAATATTATCTGGCCGAAGCAGATTTTAGCCTGCCGCATTGGTATGGCCTAAACCGCACCGATACTTTAATCAGAAAAATGAAATATTTCACACAAAAACAATTCCAGTTTGATGAGGCTTTGCAGCATCCCATTCAAAGACGGTTTTGCGTCCTCAAGGGACAGCTGTATTTGCCTACACATCATGCCGATCAGCCAATTCCCTCATGGATCAATACCGAGCGTCGTCTGGGCTTATGGGGACAGCATATTCCTGCTGCACAGCACGGTTTCTATCGTCTGCAACGACATGAATGGATTTATCCGCAAGCCCGGCCGAGCAGTTCAGCTGCGATCTGGTGGACGGATGGACTTTATAAAAAACTCGATAGTGATGACTTTTATATGTATCGCAATCCGGTGCTGATCCAGCATCCATCGCATAAGCCCCTATAAAGCATTACATTTATTAACCGAAGCACTATGAAAACCACATATTTTTTAGAGCGTATATTTTCTACTCTAAGTCCCACATCATAATAATTTTATTATTGATTATACGGAGATGATGATGAAAAAAATTCTTGCTGCTTCATTAATGATGGCT
This sequence comes from Acinetobacter sp. CIP 64.7, assembly GCF_000369745.1. Taxonomy (GTDB): domain Bacteria; phylum Pseudomonadota; class Gammaproteobacteria; order Pseudomonadales; family Moraxellaceae; genus Acinetobacter; species Acinetobacter fasciculus. The sequence continues at coordinate 623,977 of NZ_KB850178.1, forward strand.
TTTGTATTGACTGGCTGTAACACCGTAAAAGGCATGGGCAAAGATGTGTCTAAGGCTGGCGATGCGGTAACCAATACTGCTGAAAAAACCTCTGACGAAATCCGTCAAAACTAGTTTTTTCCTAAACGCTCACAGAACCCTATCCCAGATAGGGTTTTTTTATATCAGTCGTTCACATTCAAGCCTATATTCGCCTATTATAGAACCGAAAAAATTATCGACTGTTGAATACCGTATGAGCTCTTCCGCTACCCTCGATTTAAGCCTGCAACTATTACGTCAGCCTTCTGTCACACCGATTGATCATGACTGCCAGAACATCATGGCTGAACGTTTAAAGAAGATTGGTTTCAATATTGAATCCATGCGCTTTGAAGATGTAGATAATATCTGGGCACGCAAAGGCACAGAAGGTCCGGTCTTCTGTTTCGCTGGCCATACCGATGTCGTGCCAACAGGGAATCTGGATGCCTGGAACTCAGATCCTTTTTTACCAGAAATCCGTGAAGGCAAACTTTATGGTCGTGGCAGTGCCGACATGAAGACGGCTTTGGCAGCCATGGTAGTTGCAACAGAACGTTTTGTTGAAAAATATCCGAATCACAAAGGTTCGATTGCCTACCTGATTACTTCAGATGAAGAAGGTCCATCGATTAACGGCACGGTGAAAGTGATTGAAACACTGGAAGCGCGTAATGAGAAAATTACCTGGTGTCTGGTCGGTGAACCGTCAAGTACTAATAAACTGGGCGATATAGTCAAAAATGGCCGTCGTGGTTCATTAAATGCCAACCTTACAGTCAAAGGCAAACAGGGTCATGTGGCTTATCCGCATCTGGCCGTGAATCCGATTCATACCGCTTCTAAAGCCATTGCTGAACTGTGCGACACAGTCTGGGATCATGGCAACGAATATTTCCCGGCGACGACCTTCCAGATTTCCAATATCAATGCGGGTACAGGCGCAACCAATGTTGTTCCCGGCACCATGAACCTATTGTGCAACTGGCGTTATTCAACTGAAGTGACCGCCGAAGAACTCAAAGCACGTACTTTAGAAATTCTGGATCGTCATGGTGTGGACTATGACATTTCTTGGACTTTATCTGGCCTGCCTTTCCTGACGCCAGTTGGTGAACTAGTAAATGCAGCTAAAACCGCCATTCTGAATGTGACGGGGACTGAAACTGAACTATCGACTTCGGGCGGTACCTCAGATGGCCGCTTTATTGCCCCTACCGGCGCACAGGTACTGGAACTTGGCGTATTGAATGCCACGATTCATCAGATCAATGAACATGTCGATATTGCAGACTTAGAGCCATTGGCTGAAATCTATGAGCAGATTCTCGTGAATTTACTCGCCAACTAAGTAAATTCATAACGCAATAAAAAAGGAACTCCATGGAGTTCCTTTTTTATATTTTATAGTTTGGATTACAGTCCGATTGAAGCCTGAATATTCGTCATATTCGGAATATGGAAAAGCTGTTCGTTCATACGCACATATTGAAAGATGGCAGGATCATTCACGGGCTGATCGACATCGACCACTTCGGAAATACGAATCCGGATGGTTTTCGGCATTTCATTGCACATCAAGGCAAAGCGCTGAGTGATTTCATCACCCTCAATCACCAGTGCCACTCCATTTTGACGTAAAGGATCATTCACTGCATAAACTGGCAATTGTGCTTCATGCCACTCCACTGTCTTAACCTGCGTATTGCTATCCAGTGCTGACAGGACAATATTTTGTGGCAATAGCATCGGATCTTTGCCATGACAGTCAATAATATAGGCATCAATAAATCCGGTCGATACCGTAATCAGATGCTGAAGTTCCTGCTGGCTAATCTGATCAGCCATTTTGTTGTTCGAATTGGTCTGACTCATATATTACCCCTGTTTTTCAGCAATCAGTTGCTGGATATTGGCCAGCAGCTCCGCTTCCTGGAACGGTTTACCCATATAGTGCGTTACGCCCAAGCTGAATGCACGTTCACGATGCTTCTCACCGGTACGTGAGGTAATCATGATAATCGGCAAGTCACGGTGAATATCATGGTGACGAACCAGATTGGTCACTTCGAAACCGTCCATGCGCGGCATTTCGATATCCAGCAACATCAGATCCGGTCTGACGTTTTCAAGCTGCTCGATCGCATCCACACCATCTTTGGCAGTCACAATATCATAGCCTTGACGTTCAAGCAGACGCGACGTCACTTTACGTACAGTTACCGAGTCATCGACAATCATTACCAGACGACGTGCATTTGCATTACGCGAACCATCACGCTGATCATTGAGCTGTTTGACACGCTGTGTCGCCTGAATCTGACGGGCAACATTCTGTCCATCGAGAATCAGACAGACCTGACCATCACCCAAAATCGTAGCACCGGCCACCACTCTGACATTGGCAAACTGCTGTCCAATCGGTTTCACCACAATCTGCGCTCGAGAACCGACCAGCTGATCGACCAGTAAGGCAATGGTCTGACCACTATTTCCTTTGATCAACAGCACCGGCAATGAATGCCCAACATTATTCAGACGTGGAATTGGCTGGTTGCCAACAAACTCAGACAGATAACGCAGCTTATAGTTTGCGCCATCGATCTTGAAATAGTCATCTTTACTGTTGAAATAGCTTTCCAATATAGTCGGCGCAATACGTACAATTCGGTCAATCTGCGCCAGTGAAATCGCATATTGCTGATCGCCCACTTTCACCATCAAGGCATCGCTGACCGCCACGGTCGTCGGTACGCGAATCGTAAAGATGGTGCCCTTGCCTAGTTCCGAGCTTACTGACACATGGCCGCCAAGAGATTTGATTTCACTTTGCACCACGTCCAGACCGACACCACGACCAGAAATCTGGGTCACTGCTTTCGCGGTACTGAAACCAGGATGGAAGATAAATTGCAGGATTTCTTCCTGATCAATAACTTGATCCGCTTTGATCAGATCCAGACTCATCGCTTTTTCACGAATCTTCTCCGCATCGATCCCCTTACCATCATCACTAAAGGACACGATTACATCGGTTCCCTGACGACTGATGTTCAAGACAATCGAACCCATTTCCGGCTTGTTCAGTGCGATACGATCTGCAGTATCTTCCAGACCATGGTCAATCGCGTTACGCAGCATATGCTCAAATGGTGTGACCAGACGCTCGAGAATGTTACGATCCAGTTCACCTTCGGTATTCTGTACGATCAGTTCTGCAGGACGGTTCAAGGTGGTCGAGGTTTGACGCACAATACGCTGTAAACGCGGCAACATCCGGTCAAATGGGACCAGACGGGTACGCATCAGGCTTTCCTGAATCTCGGCCTGAATACGGGATTGTTGCAATAACAGTCCTTCGGTTTCGCGAATCTTGTCGGCTAAGGTACTCTTGAAGTCGACCAAATCTGATGCAGATTCTGCCAGTGATTTGGACAGCTGGTTTAGAGAGGAATATTGGTCCATTTCCAGCGGGTCAAAGTCGGCATAGCGCGAGTTCTCTGAACCATGTTTGGCAATAATCTGTGATTCCAGCTCGCCTTCCATTCGACGTAACTGATCAGCAAGACGCTTGATCGCCAATTCCATCTCGTTCAAGGTATTGCCAAGCTGCCCTAGGTCCATCTCGATACGCGAACGGTTAATCGAGTTCTCACCGGACAGGTCAATCATCTTCTCGACCAGATCAGCAGAGATACGGATCATCTCGTTATTGCTATCGCTGGTGCCGCTATTCGCCCACTCACCCATCATCTGTGGCGGTTCAGTACCATCACCTTCAACAAAGCCGAAGTCGGTGCTGACCACCAGATTATCTGTTTTCGCCAGACGCTCAGGCAATTGCGCAGTAACGTCCACATAAGCAATCTTTTTCAGACTGCTGTACAGCTGATCAAAACCGTTATAGTCATGCTGGAAAATCGCCTGTCTTAACCAAACCAGCGTTTTCTGCAATAAGCCATCATAAGCATTCGAGTTAAATTGGTAGACCGCAAACTGTTCGAAAGTCGTTTCCAGCTCATAGGCAATACTGGCCACTTCTTCAACATCAATCATACGTGCGCCACCCTTGATACTATGGGCAGCACGCTGTAATTGCAGCAATAAACTACGGTCACTACGCTGATCAAACCATTGATTGAGGAGCTTCTCGGCATTCGCCAGAATCTCTTCGGATTCTTCCAAGAAAGATTCTTCAACAATCGATTTCAGTTCGTCTTCTTCAGAACGTTCTACTGGTATGTCTTCAGTAGCCTCAGGAGATTCCAAGATTTCCAGTAATTCTTCAGCTTCTGCCAGATCAGTTGCAGGATGTTCAGTCGTTGCTGACTCTTCAAGTTGCGGCTCAGAAATTGATGTCGCTTGGACCTCTGCAACTTCAACTACAGTATTCGCGCTCTCCGCAGCAGCAACAGCTTGTCCAGACACCAGCACCTGAATATTTTGCAGAATCGCAATCGCTTCTGGTGCAGGATAATCAATACCGTCTTCTCGAATGGATTGAATACGATCGGAAACGTTATCCTGAACCAGACGAATAATCTGGATTAAAGCAGGTGTCACGGCAATTTGCTGACGGATCACCCGCTCATAAATACTTTCCAGTTCATGTGCAATCAAACCGATATGCAAAGCTGCAATCATGTTTGCACCACCTTTTAAGGTATGCAAATGACGCATCAGATTGTTCAGTGAGGTTGTATCGTCCTGTTTTTTACTCCAGGTATTCAGATCTTCATCAATCCCTGCCAGCAATTCATCCGCTTCTTCCAGGAAGATACTTAATAATTCTTCATCAAAATCACGGTTGGTTTCAGTACTTTGCTGCTGTTGACGATCCGCAGCGATACGTTGGCTCAAGCCAGCAAAATCCACACTACCAGTCGCGACAGTTTCAGCCACCTGTGTGCTCTCTGAGCTTAGCTCAACATTCTGATTGCTAGTATCTTCAGCAAATATCTCGAGATCCTGCTGCACAAATGCAGACAGTTCACTGAGTATTTTTTGAATCTCATCATTCAGAATGACGCGCTGTCCTGCGGTCAAGGTATCAAATAAATGAATAAATTCCTGGTGCGCCTGTGCGAACAATTCATAGGCATAATCGCTATTTAGCAGTACTGGCTTTTCAAGCAGCGCATCATAAGCCGATTTCAGATCGGCAGTGAATTCATGAATTCCCTGCGCTGCCCGGCTTTCTGTATGTGCTAGCAATTCTGCAGCCTGCTGGCTGAGTGCCTGAATATATTCCGGATAATCGACTTGGGCGCGTTTATCAAATTCAAACTCGGCATCCAATAACAGATCAATATCCAGCTCAACCAGTTTGGACACCAAGCCTTGCGTCTGAATGCTATTGGTTTCAGTAACTGCAAAGCCATAATCATGCCAGACACGCTCAAAGGTGGCGTATACCGCATCCAGTTTTGCAGTATTGCCCTGACGTAGCAGGTGCAGATAGTCACTCACGAACTCCGCATACTGAATCAGCAAAGCAGTTTCTTTTGAAGTAGAAGCAATTTCATCCTGTAGCAAAGTTTTGAACAGATGTTCCACCTTGGAACTGGCTTCAAAAATCTGCTCAATCTGCGCCATCGATGAACTGCCGCGCAAAGTATGAATCGCACGAATCAGCGCATTATAATCTTGTGATTTTTCATCTTCAGTGCGAAGGAAGGTAGCAATCGTATCCAGATGCTCTTCTGCTTCTTCAATAAAGATCGCCACAGTTTCTTCGATATCACTGCGAACCGGTACTTCTACTGGCGCTATTGTTAGCTCAACTTCACTTGGCTCATTGTCTGCAAGCTCAAGACCTGTCATCTGACCTTCAGCGGTCAAATGATCTGCCAATGCCAGTAATTCTTCCAATGCAGGTTCAGGCGAAATTTGTTGTTGTAATTGTTGTCCCAACAGCACCATTGGACGCAGATCGAGATCCAATTGCTGTACATGTTTGAATTTTGGATATAAAGCATATTGATAGACATTCAGTACCGCTTGGGCAAATTTCTGTACCGTCGGTGTTAGCTGAATCGAACCGGACAAAACCCGGTTTAGGGTATCTTCAACCGCCCAGGCCATTTCCCCTGCCGATTTTGCCCCGACCATGCGGCCTGAACCTTTCAGGGTATGAAAATGGCGGCGAATGGTCTTCAGATTTTCTTGATGATCTGGATTGCTCAACCATTCTGGAAATAAAGCATTTAACTCAACGAAGATCTCTTCGATTTCCTCAACAAAAATTTCAAGAATTTCTGCATCTTGGTCAAGATAACTATCTTCAGGAAGCGTTGTCGTTTCAACTAAATTTTTTAATATTTCTTTCATAGCTCATGCTTCTTACGTTATGCCGCCAAGAAGGGCGCTCAAACTTAATTGTGACCGTCACGCGATACCTAACGTATGAAGTTAAGTACATCTTGTCGAGGCTTTATCTGTATTTTCTGAATGTGTCTCAACCGCGGTCAAGACACATTTCCCCATCATGTCTGACTTTATTCTGGTAGTTTAAAGTCAGATACAGATTCACGTAATGCATCGGCCATGTTTGCCAGTTCAGATACCGAACGTGCTGTATCGAAGGTTGCACTGGTAGTTTGCGAAGTAATTTCCTGTACGACATTCATCGTGGTTGCAATATGACCTGCAGATGCTGACTGTAGTTTCGCAGCATCAGAAATGTTCGCAATCAGTTTCGCCAGGTTGTTCGATACCGTTTGAATCTCATCTAGTGCTACACCGGCATCTTTAGACAAGTTCGCACCACGTACAACTTCCGATGTAGTTTGTTCCATCGAAATAACGGCTTCGTTGGTATCCGTTTGAATGGTTTTTACCAGGCCTTCAATCTGCTTAGTTGCAGAAGCTGAACGTTCCGCAAGACGCTGTACTTCATCGGCTACGACCGCGAAACCACGACCTGCTTCACCGGCCATCGACGCCTGAATCGCTGCGTTTAATGCCAGAATGTTCGTCTGGTCGGCAATATCGTTAATCAAGGCTACGATGTTACCAATTTCCTGAGAAGATTCACCCAAACGTTTAATACGTTTTGAAGTTTCCTGAATCTGTTCACGAATCGTGTCCATACCCTCAATTGAGCGATGTACAACATCTGCACCGTTTGCAGCAATTTGTACTGAACGCTCTGCTACCACTGCTGATTCATCGGCGTTGGCAGATACCTGGTCAATCGACAGTGCCATTTCGTTAATCGCTGCAGAAGCACCGGCAATTTCTTGTGCCTGATGCTCAGATGCTTCAGCTAACTGGTTGGTAATGCTTTGTGTAGTCGCGGTGTATTGCGCAACTTCTTGTGAAGTTTCAGTAATACGCGATACCAGGTCACGTAACTGATCGATCGCAAAGTTAATCGAGTCGGCAATCGCACCAGTAAAGTCTTCAGATACTGTTGCATATGAACGCAAGTCACCATCTGCAAGATCGGCAATCTCATCCAGTAAGCGCAAAATCGCATTCTGGTTACGGTCATACTCTTCTTGTAAACGGCCTACACGCTGCTTGTCCGACAAGCCACGCAGAGAAAGCAACTTGAATACACACAGCAAGAAACCGACTAATAATGCGATCAGAAGGACTGCCGGAACAACCGTTTTAAGACCTGAGTTACCCGATAATTTATTCAGGTTGTCCAAAAGCACATCAGATTGAGAAAAAATAGATGCGGCTGCCTGACGAACTTTTACGATCTGTGTAGAGTTTTTCAGAATAATCGCTGATGCAGATTCCAGTACGTCATCATATTCAGCCTTGATGCCTTCCAGAGATTCACGCAGGGTTGGATCAGCAATACGCTGTACACCCAGTTCAGCAGAACCATTTAACTGTGCATTCAGATAAGAACCAAAAGTTTCGGTATCGGCACTGAAGTCATCCGCAGATTCACGTGAACCATCATTACCTGTCAGTACCAAACTGATTGAACGTAAGATACGTTCTGCAATGAATACCTGGTTTTTGGCAATAACCACCTGGTTCGATGGCATATCTTGACGTGCCATCTGGTCGACCATCAAGTTATATTCCGCCTGAATCCCCGGAATCGCTTCACCAATCGCGATGTTGGTGTCGTATAACTGGTTAATAATCTTTTGTTGCGAGGTAATCAGATCAATACTGCTCGACACTTCTGTCCACTGTTTATCAACAGCTTGCAACGCATCATTGTTAGAGTGAATACTTTTAACTGTCTCAAGATTTTCAGCAAAAGCTTTTTGCGAGTCAGTGAGGTTCTTCATGGCCTCAGGCGTACCCGAAGCTGTCGCTTCAGTCGCTTGGCGCGAAATCGTTTGCGAGAGGAGACGCAAATCACCCAGACTTTAAGTGAGTTCGTTGGTACGTGGAACACTATAAAAAAGATACAATAAAGTGATCAGTGCGGCTAAAAGACAGCCTGCTGCTCCATAGATCAGCGGTTTTGATTTTTCACTATCACCAAATACACGTGATAACTGATCTACTTGCGTTTGAATCTTAGCTAAAAAAGCATTACCGCCTTTGCGGCCAGTGCTCTCACCTGTATTTTTCTTTTTAAGTTTAAAGCCCATGCAGCCTCTCCCCGGTTGACGCCTTGCTTACTTTCGAGCGCGACATTTAATTTATAAATTTTATAGATGCGTTCATAAATTTTGGATTTTGCAACAGACGACTGAATAAAAACACATGCCACTGCTGGTTGTGCTGATGGAAAAACCCCTGACAATATTCTTGTAAGTTTTTATCCAATTCAGATTTCTTCGAAAAGAAACTTTTCTTATTGAAATGTTGTATACCCAAAACTTGATCTACGACCAAACCCACATACTGGTCATTATGGTTGATGCATAATACTTTTTGAGTCGGTGAAAATTGACTGCTCTGCCCTGATACATACTGCGTCAGATCAGAAACCGATAACAGTCTTCCCCGGATATTCGCCAGACCCAACACCCATGCTTGTGTCTTGGGTACCGGCGTATATTCTGGGGGATAAATCACTTCTGATACCTCCCCCAGCGGGGCAACAAAATATTGCCCCATCATCTCAAAAGCAATGCCCGACCATCGGTTAACTTCATTGCCATTGGAAACGTAGTTTTTATTCCCCCGTTTCGCAATGCGAAGCAATTCGATAAATCCATTTGCTGCCATAGAGCTTATCCTGCATTGAGGTGCTGCTTAATTACATCTATTAATTGTTTTTCATCGACTGGTTTTATTAGATAATCCGCTGCGCCTTGACGCTTGCCCCATACACGGTCAGTGGCCTGATCCTTGGTACTGACAATCACGATTGGAATATGTTTGGTCGTTGCACCACGTGCAATCTGACGGGTTGCCTGAAAACCATTCACACCCGGCATAACCACATCCATCAGAACTAGGTCCGGCAATTCTGCCTGTGCCATGGTGACGCCATCTGCGCCATTGGCTGCTTCAATCACCTCAAAGCCATGTTTAGAAAGAATCTCTCTAAAGCGAAAAGTTTCTGTCGGTGAGTCATCCACAATTAGGATACGTGCCATGCCAATTCCCCAAAAAAATCAAATATTAAGCACTAATATGGTTACGGATTGCATTGAGCAATTCATCTTTACTAAAAGGTTTGGTCAGGTATTCATCTGAACCCACGACACGACCTTTGGCCTGATCAAATAAGCCATCTTTACTTGATAGCATAATCACAGGAATATTCTGGTAATTCTGAGAGTTTTTGATTAAGGCGCAGGTTTGGTAACCATCTAGGCGCGGCATCATAATATCTACAAAAACGATATCTGGATTTGCTTCGGCAATTTTTGACAAAGCCTCAAAACCGTCTACTGCAGTAATGACCTCATAACCTTCGCGTTGAAGAAGAGTTTCCGCAGTACGACGAATGGTCTTTGAGTCATCAATAACCATAATTTTTAGATTTTGGAATTTATCGTCCATTTGTTTAACCCTTCCCATTTTAGAAACTATATGCCATAAGACTCATAGGATTATTTTATTACGATCGATAAACATTTTTAACATAAAGTCACTTGTATTATCAATGAACATTTTCTACACAAGTAGACAAAATCATTTATTTTTAATAACAGCTTCACATTTTCTTATCGTTATTGGTTTTTTTTTGACTAACGGTAGTTTTTTATTGATAAATTTAAGTCTAATATAACAAGATTATTACTTTAAAATAAGTAATTTAGTCAACTTTAAATTCGGGGAGCCAATGATGAGTCAGTTTTTAAGAAAACTTGCTGTCATTGATAAAAATAAAATGACTGGTCAATTCATTGTTGTTGCGCTGCTATTGTTACAGGTGAGCTTAACGTGTGCGAGTAGTAACCAACTCCCACAAAAAGCCACCTGGTATCGTTATTATGACAGCAAAGGTGTGGCCAATATCAGTACTAACGTCACACCCAATCATATCCGTTATGGCTCTGAAGCACTTGACCAGAATATGCAGGTCATTAAGCGAGCGCGTCCTTATAATGCCGAAGCGGATATCAGGCAAGCGCCACAACGTGCCCAACAGGCGCAGCGGATTGCCGAAGACCATAAACTCAAGCGCGCTTATAATAATAGCCAGACCGCTTTACAGAAAAAGAATGACAGCCTGGTGCAGTTAAAAAAACAGATTGATTTCCAGCAAGAACAAATGAAGCAACTGCAAAAAGATCGGGTCATGTTTGTGCGTCAGGAACGCGAATATTTACGTAAAGGTAAAACCCCACCGGCACACCTGAAAACAACATTAGACAATAACCAGAAAAATCTCGTTTCCCAAAAAGAAAATATTCAATCTTTACAAAGTCGCTATCGAAATCTGGAAGCAGAATACGACAAAATTATCGCCCGTTTAAAAGCACTTGAATAAATACAAATAGCTGGCCGTGGTTTTGATCCATAGCACGCTAAAAGGACTCATATGCAAACTGCACCGCATTCTCATGATTTAAATATGCCTTCCCCGCGCTCTATCCTGATCATGAGTGCACTTTGCTTAAATATGTTTTTAGTGGCTTGTGATAAAAATGAACCCGTACAGCAAGCAGAAACACCCAAATCCATTGAAGTCATTCCTCAAGATCTAGTTGCAGTTCAATCTGGCAATTCAGTTCAAAAAACTGCATTCACCGGCACTATTCGTGCAGTCAATCAAAGCAGCATACAAGCACAGGTCTCTGCTACTGCTACCAGCGTAAACGCGCAGGTAGGTCAAACTGTTTCTAAAGGACAGGTGCTGGTACGCCTGAATAATCAGGACAATGCAGCCCGCTTGGCACAGGCACGTGCAAATCTGGCCTCTACTCAAGCGCAAGCCAATCAGGCTCGCAACATGATGCAGCGTAAAAAGCGCCTGCTCGATCAGGGTTTTATTTCAAAAGTAGAATATGAACAAAGTCAGGTCGATTATCAGGCCCAGCTTGAAAATGTCCGCGCCCAGCAAGCCAATGTCGATATTGCCCAGAAAGCAGATCGCGATGGCACCATGACCAGCCCGATCAGTGGCGTGATTACCCAGCGTCAGGTTGAACCCGGCCAAACCGTGGCGATTGGACAAACCCTGTTTGAAATCGTTGATCCAAAACGACTGGAAATTCAGGCACGCGTACCCAGTGATCTGCAATCAGGTTTAAAACTGGGCAGTCAGGTCGAATACACTATTCAAGGGAATCCAAATCGGCTCACTGCCGTAATTAGCCGGATTTCCCCGATCGCAGATCAGGCCAGTCGCCAGATCGAATTCTTTGCCACGCCAAATGAAACAATTCCCTCACTTAGCATTGGCTCCTTTGTCGAAGGCAACATTCTGAGTTCACAACAGATCTCTGGCCAGCTGATTCCATTAGATACTGTCCAGGATATCCAGAGCAAACCCTATGTCTGGGTGATTCGCCAGAATAAAATTATCAAGGTCAATGTTCAGGTTCTAGAACAGCGTTATAGCGACAACATTGCCGTGGTTCAAGGACTGGAAAATGGCGATCAGGTCAGCCGGGTTAAGTTTAGCGAATCCGATCTGCAAAAAACTGTCACCCTTCGCGCCAACTAAAGCCATTCACACAGGATCATTGATATGTGGTTTACCCGAATTAGTGTGAAGTATCCGGTTTTCACCATTATGATGATGTTCTGCCTGATGGTACTGGGACTGGCTTCCTGGCAGCGCATGGGCGTTGAAGAATTTCCTGATGTCGATTTCCCTTTTGTGGTGATCTATACCAACTATCCGGGTGCTTCTCCGGAAACGGTTGAATCGGAAATCACCAAAAAACTTGAAGATCAGATCAATACCATTTCCGGTTTAAAACAGGTGATTTCCCAATCAAGTGAAGGCTTGTCCATCATCACCACCGAATTTAATCTGGATGTGACATCGACCACAGCAGCCCAGGACGTGCGGGATAAAGTCGCCTCTGTGACTGCTGAATTCCGGGATGAAATTCAGGAACCGATTGTTGAGCGTTATGATCCGACAGCAAATGCAGTGATGTCGATTGTATTTGAATCCGACAACATGGATGTAAAAGCGCTCAGTTCTTATCTGGATCAGCGGATTGTGCCACAACTGCGCACAGTTCCGGGAGTCGGAACGGTCAATCTGCTTGGTGATGCGCAGCGCCAGATCCGGATTCAGGTGGAACCGCAAAAACTGCAAGCCTTTGGCATTGGTGTAGATAGCGTGATCAACACCTTAAAAGCCGAGAATATTGAAGTCCCGGGGGGGACGCTTAAATCGGGTAATTCGGAACTGGTCATTGAAATCAATTCCAAAGTGCTGCATCCCCTCGCCTTCGGCGATCTGGTCATTGCCAATAAAAACGGCGTACCAATTTTCCTCAGACAAGTGGCTAATATTCAAGACAGTCAGGCAGAGCTGGAATCCGCAGCTTTTCTGAATGGCAAAACTGCAGTTGCGATTGATATTTTGCGTAGTTCAGATGCAAACGTCATTGAAGTAGTAGACAAGAGCTATGCAACTTTAGAAAGTATTGAGGCGCAGCTTCCCCAAGGCACTACTTTACAAGTAGTGGTAGATTCCTCCAAAAGTATCCGCGGCACCATTGGCGATGTAGCCCGCACCATTATTGAAGGTGCGGTACTGGCTGTGCTGATTGTCCTATTATTTTTAGGCTCTTTCCGTTCAACTGTGATTACCGGTTTGACCCTACCCATTGCACTCTTGGGCACGCTGACCTTTATCTGGGCCTTTGGCTTTAGCATCAATATGATGACTTTGCTGGCGCTGTCCTTGAGTATTGGTCTGCTGATCGATGACGCAATTGTAGTACGTGAAAACATTGTCCGGCATGCCGACATGGGCAAAGACCATGTAACTGCCGCGCTCGATGGCACAAAAGAAATTGGCTTAGCCGTGCTGGCCACGACACTGACCATTGTTGCCGTATTCCTGCCTGTGGCCTTTATGGGCGGAATTATTGGCCGTTTCTTCTACCAGTTCGGGGTCACGGTAAGTATGGCCGTTCTGATCTCGATGTTTGTCAGCTTTACCCTGGATCCTATGCTCTCTGCACACTGGGCAGAAAAGAAAAAAGATCCAAACAAAAAACCAGGTTGGGTGAAACGTTTCTTTAGCTGGATCTCCGGCAAGCTGGATAACTTAAGCCATGTCTATGAAAAATTATTAAAACTGGCCTTACGTTTTAGGCTTATTACCCTGCTGATTGCGGTCGCTTCATTATTTGGTGCTTTGGGTTTATCCAAACTGATCGGCACCGAATTTGTACCGGTCCCGGATAAAGGCGAAATCCGGATCAAGTTTGAAACACCGGTCGATTCATCGCTTGAATATTCACAAGCCAAACTGCAGCAGGTGGATCAGATTATTCGTCAGCATCCGGATGTCAAAGCCACTTATGGGGTGATTAATGGCGCAACTGACCGCGGTAAAAACCATGTCAGTTTACGGGTGACTGTAACGCCGCGTACCGAACGTGAAAAGACCCTGAATGACCTGAATAATGAATTCCGCCAGCGTCTACAATCGGTTGCAGGAATCAGCATTACCTCGGTGGCATCCGCCGATGAAACCGTTTCAGGTGGCCAGAAGCCGATCATGATTTCGATTAAAGGTCCGGATCTAGATGAACTGCAAAAAATTTCCGATCGCTTTATGACGGAAATGGCGAAGATTAATGGCATTGTCGATCTGGAAACTTCATTAAAAGAACCCAAGCCGACTCTTGATGTACAGATCAATCGCGTCTTGGCCAGTGATTTAGGTTTATCGGTCAATCAGATTGCCAATGTAGTGCGTCCGCTGATTGCCGGTGATGATGTCACGACCTGGCAGGATGAAAAAGGTGAAACCTATGATGTGAATCTGCGCCTGACCGAAGACCAGCGCAGCTTGCCTAGCGATTTACAGAATATGTATATCACCTCGAATAAAACCGATGCCAATAATCAACCAGTTCTGGTCCCGCTTTCGAGTGTCGCCAAATTTCAAGAAAAACTGGGCGCCTCGCAGATTAATCGACGTGATCTGGCACGTGAAGTTCTGGTCGAGGCCAATACTTCAGGACGTCCTGCAGGCGACATCGGGACGGATATCAGCCGCTTGCAAGAAAATTTCGATATGCCACCGGGTTATAGTTTCGACACTCAAGGCTCCAATGCCGACATGGCAGAATCCGCAGGTTATGCACTGACTGCGATTACCCTGTCGATTGTCTTTATCTATATTGTGCTCGGTTCGCAGTTCAACAGTTTTATTCATCCTGCAGCAATTATGGCCTCACTGCCATTGTCGCTGATTGGCGTGTTTCTGGCCTTATTCCTGTTTAATTCCACCATGAATCTATTTTCGATTATCGGCATTATCATGCTGATGGGACTGGTGACCAAGAATGCGATTCTGCTGATCGACTTCATCAAGAAGGCCATGGACCGCGGCGAAGACCGTTATGATGCGATTATTGCCGCTGGTAAAACCCGTTTGCGTCCTATTCTGATGACTACCAGCGCGATGGTCATGGGCATGGTGCCACTTTCCCTAGGGCTAGGTGAAGGTGGTGAACAAAGTGCACCGATGGCGCATGCGGTGATTGGTGGGGTAATTACCTCTACCCTGCTGACCCTGGTGGTGGTGCCGGTGATCTTTACTTACCTGGATGACTTTAAGAATTTTATGCTGCGTCAGGCACGTAAAATCATGGCATAATTTAATGCAACACAATGAGGTGACATTCCCAAAAGCTCACCTCATTTTTTATTGTATAATCCCTGCTTTAACGCTTAATTTTTTAGGACAGTTTCCATGCGCGCGAGTCGCTTTTTATTTGCAACGTTAAGAGAAACCCCGAACGATGCTGAGGTTATTTCACATCAGCTCATGCTTCGTGCCGGTATGATTCGTAAGTTGGCTTCAGGTCTATACACCTGGTTGCCGATGGGCGTTCGCGTATTAAATAAAGTTGAAGCGATCGTTCGCGAAGAAATGGACAAAGTCGGTTCACTTCAAGTCTATATGCCGGTGACTCAACCTGCATCTTTATGGGAAGAATCAGGTCGTTATGTACAATACGGTCCTGAGCTTTTACGCTTCAACGACCGCCATGGCAACCCATTTGTTCTCGGTCCGACGCATGAAGAAGTGATCACTGACCTTGCACGTAACGAATTAAAAAGCTACAAGCAATTGCCTGCAAACTTTTACCAAGTACAAACCAAATTCCGTGACGAAATTCGGCCACGTTTTGGCGTAATGCGTTCACGTGAATTCATTATGAAAGATGCCTACTCTTTCCATGCCAACCAGGAATCACTGCAACAAACCTACGACGACATGTATGCAGCCTACTGCAAAATCTTCACCCGTCTTGGTTTAGATTTCCGTCCAGTACAAGCAGATACCGGTTCAATCGGTGGTTCAGGTTCTCACGAATTCCACGTACTGGCTTCAAGCGGTGAAGATGATATCGCATTTTCGACTGAATCTGACTATGCAGCCAATATTGAAATGGCAGAAGCAGTACTTGTCGGTGAACGTGCGGCACCTACACAAGAACTCAAACTGGTAGATACACCAAATCAAAAAACCATTGCAGATGTATCAGCATTCTTGGGTACGAACCCTGCTCATTCAGTAAAAGCCTTATTGGTTCAAGGTGTTGCGACTGAAGAAGGTCAAGATGCACCTGTGGTTGCTTTATTCCTTCGTGGCGATCACGAACTGAATGAAATTAAAGCTGAAAAACATCCTTTAATTGCTGCACCTTTAACATTTGCTACTGAAGAACAACTGCAAGCCCTTGGCTTAACTGCTGGCTTTGTCGGTCCTCAAGGTCTGGTCGAAAAAGGTGTAAGCGTTATTGTTGATCGTGCAGCATCCGTATTGTCTGATTTTGTTGCGGGTGCAAATGCAGCAGATCAACACGCAACTGGTGTAAACTGGGAACGTGATGCACAGTTCACTGAAGTTTATGACCTACGTAACGTGGCTGAAGGTGACCCATCTCCAGATGGTAAAGGTACGCTTCAAATCAAACGTGGTATCGAAGTAGGTCATATCTTCCAGTTGGGTCAAAAATACTCTGAAGCGTTGGGTTGTAAAGTATTGGGTGAAGATGGCAAACCATTTACTGTAACAATGGGTTGTTATGGTATTGGCGTGACGCGTGTGGTGGCCTCTGCAATCGAGCAGAACTTTGATGAGAAGGGCATTATCTGGCCAACTGCCATTGCACCGTTTGAAGTTGCCATTGTGCCGATGAATGCACACAAATCTCCACGAACTATGGAAGCTGCGGAAGCACTCTATGCTGAATTACAAGCTGCAGGTTTTGACGTGTTACTCGATGACCGTAATGAACGTCCGGGCGTGAAATTCTCTGATCTTGAGCTTACAGGCATTCCACACCGTATTGTGATCGGTGAAAAAGGTTTAGATGCAGGTACTTTTGAATATAAAGGCCGCCGTGATGCTGAATCAGTAAATATCTCGAAAGAAGAATTATTGGCGAAGATTGCTAAATAATTTCACTTTCTTATAAAAAATCCCGCATCTGGCGGGATTTTTTATGGCTATCGCACCCTTAACAGAATTTATGTCCACCGAAACAGTTCGGTTTAAAATTCTGGCCTTGTAAAGTTAAATTAGTGAGAGGGAAATCAAGTAGTGCAGGATTTTTAATTTCCTTTACATCAAGCGCACTCCCTAGCACACAACCAAAGAGGTGGTCCCACTTGTTTGAACAACTAAAAGCTTATTTATAAGTGATATTCTGCTCTAGTTAAGCTACCTTATTTTGTTGTGGTAGCTGGTCATAGTAAAACTCATCTGGAGTCATTTTGTCCAGACTCGAATGAGGTCGTTTCAAATTATAAAATTCAAAATATGCACTCAATTGCTTTTTCGCATCGGTGACACTGCTATAAGCTTTGAGATACACCTCTTCATATTTAACGCTTCTCCATAACCGTTCAACCATCACATTATCAATCCATCGACCTTTACCATCCATACTGATTTGAATGCCATTTGATTTCAATACATCAATAAATGCATCACTGGTGAACTGACTGCCCTGGTCTGTATTAAATATTTCAGGTGATCCATATTTTTCAATCGCTTCATTTAAAGCCGAAATACAAAAATCCACCTCCATACTAATCGATACCCTATGCGCAAGTACCTTGCGGCTATGCCAATCAATCACAGCACATAAATAAACAAAGCCTTTTGCCATAGGGATATACGTTATATCCGTACACCACACTTGATTACTGCGCTGAATAGCCAATCCTTTGAGCAGATATGGATATTTACGGTGAGCTTGATTGGCCTGACTTAGATTTGGTTTACGATATAACGCATTAATGCCCATTTTCTTCATTAAAGTACGTGTATGACGTCGTCCTATATGATGTCCTTGACG